>JBDLPR010000063.1:0-5405 GCA_039800985.1 Actinomycetota bacterium
TGTTCCAAGAATTAACACAGTTATCCATGGCGCTGAGATTGCCAATTTTGCGCCGTTTACAGTCCAGCTCTGTCTGGCGTTTATTTCGCCGCGTAGTTTGTTATCTTCTCTGATTACTTCACTTAAAGTGCGCAACAAATTACCAAGATCTGTTCCTCCGACTTCATATGCGATCTGTATTGCGCTAACAAATTTGTCTGCAATGGGATCTTGGGCATGTTCACTCAATATATTTAAAGATCCAATGAAGTCACCTGTGACCTGATAGCGGTTCATAGCCTTTTCAAAACTTTTTCGAACTCCTTCTGGGCTAGCAGTGGACAATAAAATCATTGCTTGTGGCAAAGACAAGCCAGCTCTGATAGCCGAGGCTAAATCATCAACTACATCTGCCCATACTTGATGTGAATCATAATTTTGCTTTCTGGGAATTCGAAAGTGATTTTTCCCAGCTAACTTCAAAGAAGTTTGTGGATATTTGAAATAGCTAAAAAGAGTCAGGATGGCAAGAGCAATAGAGAAACCAAGGAGTGTTGACATGCTAGGCACCCAACATCGTTACTAAATCAAAACCATGTGAATAGAAATTTTCAGCTTTGGCTGGGTGCATTCCAGTGGGAACCAATTGATCGTTTGATCTGTGAAAAACATCAATCAGCTCGATGTTGCTGCCTTCAATTCGTCCGGTTACAGAAGCAATTTTCTGAACTCTGCGCTTCCCATCCCTGTTCATTGCAGTGTGAACAACAACATCTACTACTGAAGCCACAGTTGGAATTACAAACTCTGCAGAGACATTGTTTCCTGCCAACATCGGCAAAAGACACATTTTTGAAATTGCCTGTTTTGCACTATTCGCGTGAATAGAGCACATCGATGGCATGCCAGCATTCATTGCAACAAGAAGATCTAGGCACTCCTCTTGCCTAACCTCACCAATTACTAATCGGTTAGGCCTCATTCGGAGAGCTTCTTTTATTAATCTGCGTAAATTGATCTCTCCTGTCCCCTCAAGGCTTTCTTGCCTAGATTGCAGTGCAACCCAATCTGGACTGGTTAACTGCAACTCGAAAACTTCCTCACATGTGACGATGCGATCAGTTGAATTTGCGCTATTTAGAAGCGCATTCATAAGAGTTGTTTTTCCAGCTTGAGTTGCCCCAGCCACAATTACATTAAGTCCGCTGACAACTGCAGCTTTTAAAAAATTTGCTGCAGTTGGAGTTAGAGTTCCAGCCATGACCAAATTTTCTAAGGACTTCGAACCCATCACGAACTTTCTGATGTTCACTGACCAATGATTTCTGGTTATATCTGGAATAGCGACATGTAATCGAGATCCATCTTCCAGAGTTGCGTCTACGAATGGATTTGCAAGATCTATTCGGCGACCAGTGGATGCGAGCATTCTTTCAACCAAAGTTCTTACTTGTTGTTCGGTCAAAATTAAATTTGTTAATTCACTTTTTCCATTGCGAGCTACAAAAATTCGAGTTGGTTCATTTATCCAAATTTCCTCTACAGTTGGGTCATCTAACAGTGGCTGAATTTGTCCAAGTCCAGATAAATGCAAGATTGCTGTTTCTTTTGTCTGCAGGCGAGTTTGAGTAATGTCTGAGGTATCACGAGATTGATCAAATTCAGCCATAACATCTTCCAGCGTGTGAGTTAAAGCAACATTTTGAAGTTGGACATTCGGATCTCCAATTCGAATTCGATGGCGAACCTGTTCAACTAAATCGTCAATTACATCAGACATTTACTCTCCCGATGCGCTAGCCAAGATTTGCGCATAGTTGAAGTTACGCAATTATTAGAATGCAGCGCTTGATTAAATAAATATCTGTGGATAATCAATCAAAACAACGGTACTTATCCACAAAATCAGTTTTCATGATTGTGCAGACTAAAAACAGAGTATTCTGCAAAATTATTTTTGGCGGTTACTTAGCCAACTTCGAATACCAGCAACAATTGATCCGACAATGAAAAATGTTGCGATCCCGTATGTCGCCGATTTAACCGCAGGAATTGTTACCGCGTAATACCCAGCTATCGGAAGTGCCATTCCCCAGGCCAAAGCGCCAACCAAGTTCGCACCTAGGAATTTGTAGTAATTCATTCTGGCAATGCCCGCGATCGCGGGAACCAAAACACGTGCCCATGGAATGAAGCGAGCCACAACAACAGCCCACCAACCCAAGTTTTCGTAAAACTTTTCAGACTTGGCGATTGCTGCACGGATACGTGGACCTTCACGTTTGTCTAAATATGGTCGTCCGTAATGTCTACCCAAAACAAAGCCAACTTGGTCGCCCATGAATGCAGCAATTCCGATACCGATGGCCAAAACTTGAATGCTGACCCGATCGGTAGTTGCAGCTAAAACTCCGGCAGCAAAAATTAATGAATCTCCAGTTATGAAGGGAATAAATGCCCCGATAAATAAACCTGTGCCTGCAAACACCAATCCAAAAACTACTAAGTAGAAAAGAATTGGACCAAATCGATCCAACCACTCAGTTACTTGGCTGGTTAATGCTGCCGAGATCAGTACATTAAACACAATTTAATTCTAATTGTGTTTAATTATTGACTAGCACCCTGTCCAACTAATGTGCGAATTGCACGTAGCGCAACAGAAAGAGTCGCTAGGTCAGTATTGTCACTAGCTGCAATTTCATTCAGGGTTGCCCTCGTACGACCTACGCCTTCGGCAAATCGCTCTTCCCAAGTTTCAATGCGTTTGTCGACTGAATCTGACTGATTAGTGGCTTGCGCAACTCTAGAAGTCAGGCCAGCCAAAGCAACATACAAATCACTTCGCATTGCAGATCTGGCATAAGCGGTCCATCGATCTGCACGATTTAACTGAGTGATGTGGTGGAGCAAACGATCTACGTCATACCGCTCACTTAGTGCAAAGTAGAGTTCTACAACTCGGTCTGAATCAACTTTATGACGCACTGCAATTTCAATTACATCAAGCAGTGAGAAAACATCAAGTAGACCAGCTACTTTTCGAGCAAGCGGTTCAGGTGTACCAAGTGACACATACCTTGATACATCGGCTTCATAACGTTCTTTTTCAGAACCGCGCAATAGCTCAGGTACACGTGGACTTAAGCGCTCCACATCTTTAGCAAATCTATTGATTTCGCCAGCAACATCGAGTCGACCACCGCGAGCTTGTAAGAACCAACGGGTGGCACGATCCAATAAACGTCGAGCTTCAAGATATACGGCAACTTGGCATTCCGTTGAAACTTTTCGATCTAGTTGTTCAACTTCTTGCCAAAGTTGTCTAAATCCAAATACGTCTCTTGAAACCACATAGGCACGTAAAATTTCAGCTGGAGTTGCTCCAGACTCTTCATTCGCACGCAATGCATAAGTAATGCCACCACGGTTGATCATGTCATTGGTCATTACAGTTGAAATGATTTCCCTGCGCAATGGGTGCTTAAGCATTAGCTCTGAATACTTCGCCTGAAGTGCTGAAGGGAAATAGCTGTTTAAAACTGGAATACACCAGTCTTCATCTACAACTGTTTCATCAGTGAAAGCACTAGTTAGATCAATCTTTACGTAAGCCATTAATACTGAAAGTTCTGGCGAGGTTAAACCCAGGTTTTGCGCCTGAAGACTATCCATTTGACCATCAGTAGGTAAATATTCAACTGCACGATTAAGAAGTCCAGTTGACTCAAGTGATTCCATTAACCTCTTGTGAACGCTAACCATTTCATGAGATTTGGTCCGGGATTGCTCCAGAATTAAATTCTGTTCATAGTTATCGCGAAGAACCAACTGTCCTACTTCATCAGTCATGCTAGCTAGTAAGGTGTTGCGATCTTCAACCCCCAAACCTTTACTCTCCATGGCTTGGTTCAATAAAATCTTGATGTTCACTTCGTGATCTGAGGTATCAACACCTGCTGAGTTATCAATTGCATCAGTATTGATGCGCACACCATTTCTAGCAGCCTCAATACGACCAAGCTGAGTACAGCCTAGATTTCCACCTTCACCAACAACTTTGCAGTTCAGATCTGCACCATTAATACGGATTGCATCGTTGGCTTTATCGCCCACTTGAGCATTGGTTTCAGAACTTGATTTGATATAAGTTCCAATTCCGCCATTCCAAACTAAGTCAACTGGAGCCTTAAGGATTGCGGTCATCAATTGGTTTGGCGACATTGAATCTATATTTTTATCAACACCCAAAACCTCTTTAACTTCAAGCGATAAATCGATTGACTTAGCGCTGCGAGGGTAAACGCCGCCGCCAAAGCTAATTACGTTTTGGTTGTAGTCCTCCCATGAAGACCTAGGCAACGCGAACATTCTCTTACGTTCAACAAATGAATTCGCAGCATCGGGGTGCGGGTCTAAGAAAATATGTCGATGATCAAATGCGGCCACCAACCTAATGTGCTCAGAAAGTAGCATGCCGTTACCAAAAACATCGCCACTCATATCTCCGACACCGACAACAGTGAAGTCCTGTGATTGTGTGTCAACTCCTAATTCAAGGAAGTGACGTTTAACAGATTCCCATGCACCGCGGGCCGTGATGCCCATGCCCTTATGGTCATAACCAACAGAACCACCAGAAGCGAATGCATCACCCATCCAGAAGCCTCGATCAAGTGAAATCTGGTTTGCAATGTCAGAAAATGTTGCAGTTCCCTTATCGGCTGCAACTACAAGGTAAGGATCATCAACATCATGGCGAACTACATCTACAGGTGGAACTACTTTTCCATCGACAAGGTTATCTGTCACATCAAGCAATGCTCCGATGAAAGATTGGTAACAAGAAATACCTTCGGCAAGCCAAGCTTCGCGATCACTTGGGTTAGGTCCTTGCTTAACAACGAACCCACCTTTGGCACCTGATGGAACAATCACAGTGTTCTTAACCATCTGGGCTTTAACTAAACCAAGAATTTCAGTTCGGAAATCTTCTTGGCGGTCTGACCAACGAAGGCCTCCGCGGGCAACTGATGCGAATCTAAGGTGAATACCTTCAACTCTTGGTGAGTAAACCCAAACTTCAAATTTTGGAACTGGAAGAGGCAAATCTGGAACTTTTGTTGGATCCAGCTTGAAGGCCATCACTGATAAATATTGTCCATTGGTATCTGTCTGGTAAACATTTGTTCGCAGAGTTGCTCGAACCAAAGCGACCGAGGTGCGCATAATGCGATCATGATCAAGACTTGCGACTGCATCCAAGGCTTTATTTATTTTCTTAACAAGGTCTTCTTCAGCACTCGCTCGATCAATTTCTAATTCTGGATCAAATCTAACTGCGAATAATTCAAGCAATAAGTTAACGATTCCAACATTGGAAAGTAGAACTTGTTGTAAGTAGCCCTGACTAAACGGAATTCCGG
>JBDLPR010000064.1:0-4627 GCA_039800985.1 Actinomycetota bacterium
CAGTAATGCCAGCTGTCATGGAATCTTTGGTGGAAATTTTCGATATTGATAACCCGACAAAAAAGACTTTTGACCCGGCGCTAACCCCGGGATCACTTGTGATTTTCCATAGGGATGCAAATAATCTGGCCAAAGTTCATCATGTTGAACGCCATATTCATTAATTTCTGAAAAATTCCCTAAATATTTAACCTGCTATTCACTTTGGCGCTATTTCCCGTTTCCTTTAAACGCTTAGTTTTCAATCAAACAGCTCGTTGAAAAGGAGACGTTAAGGTGAAATTCACCAAGTCCGCAATGGTGGCAACATTAGTTGCTGCAACAATGACACTTTCTGCATGTGGGTCTGATGGCCCTTCAGAAGGCGCTACCAGCACTTCAAGTTTGGCTGGTTCACTAAAAGCTTCTGGCTCAAGCGCTCAGAAGAATGCGATCCAAGAATGGATCACCGCATTCCAGACTGCGAACCCAGGCGTAACCATTGACTACCAAGCAAATGGTTCTGGTGCAGGCATCAAAGATTTCATTAACAAGCAAACAGCATTTGCTGGTTCAGATTCAGCACTTAAGGAAGATGAAGCAGTTGCAGCTGCTACACGTTGTGCAACTGGAAATGCAATTAACATTCCTATGGTTGGTGGAGCTATTGCGCTTGCTTACAACATCGAAGGTGTTGAGTCGCTAACACTTACACCAGATGTTGCCGCAGGCATCTTCACAAACAAAATTACTAAGTGGGATGACAAAGCAATTGCTGCAATTAATCCAGGAGTAACACTTCCTTCAGCATCAATCGCTCAATTCCACCGTTCAGATTCATCTGGTACTACAGACAACTTCACCAAATGGTTAATTGCTGCAGCACCAACTGCTTACACGCTTGAAGGTGGAAAAGATTGGGTTGCATCCGGCGGCCAAGGAGCCAAAGGCAGCGATGGCGTTGCATCATCTGTAAAGAGCACTCCAAACTCAATTGGTTACGTTGAACTTTCATTCGTTCAAACTATGGGCCTAAAGGCTGCAAAAGTTGATAACGGTGGCGGCGCAGTTGAAGCGAGTTCTGAAGCTGCAGCTAAGACAATTGCCGGTGCAACAATCAAAGGCACTGGAAATGATTTACCACTTAGCGTTGATCGCACAATTGCAGATGGTGCTAGTTACCCAATCGTTCTAATCACCTACGAAATTACCTGTGAAAAAGGTCTTTCAGCAGATGAATTAGAGCTAACTAAAGCCTTCCTTACTTACACAGCATCCGATGAGGCACAAAACATGCTTTCAAGCATTGGTTACGTGCCAATCTCAGGTGATTTGCTAACAAAGGTTCGCACTGCAATTGCAGCTATCTCCTAAAACTCAATAAAAATAGGGCGGGATCAACCTCTCGATCCCGCCCTATTTTTGACCCAAAGCCTGCAGGCCAAAATGCCTAATGGGAAACTATAAATAGCAATTCCACGGGGAAGGGACTGGCTAAATGAAGTCGGACGCAACAAAGCGCCGCGGCGATCAGGTATTCACAGCAATTACCGCCGGTTCTGGAATTTTTGTACTTATTCTTATGGCCAGTATTGGTCTTTTTCTTTTTGCTAAAGCAATCCCGGCATTTAATAACAACACTTCAAATTTTCTTACAGAAGTTACTTGGTTTCCAGATCAGGATCCACCAAGATTTGGCATCGCTGCACTTGGGTTCGGCACAATCACAGCCGCTTTAATTGCGATGGCAATTGCCGTTCCGATTGCAATCGGAACTTCATTATTTATTACTTTTTACGCGCCAAAAAAATTAGCTGGTGTGATGGCGTTCTTGGTTGATCTACTAGCAGCAGTTCCGTCAATCATTTTTGGTTTGTGGGGATTGCAATTTTTAATGCCGCGAATGACAGGTCTTACAAAGTGGATTGATAACAATCTTGGCTTCATTCCAATTTTTGAAAATAGAACAGATCTATACACAAAAAGTTTATTTGTGGCCGGTGTCGTACTGGCAATTATGATTTTGCCGACAATTGGCGCAATTTCTCGCGAAGTATTTAAACAAGTACCGCGCTCACACATTGAAGCTGCTCTTGCACTTGGTTCAACTCGTTGGGAAATGATAAAACTAGCTGTGCTGCCCTATGGCCGTTCCGGCATGATTAGCGCGGCAATGCTTGGTCTTGGCCGAGCACTTGGTGAAACTATTGCTGTTGCATTAATTCTTTCAGCGTTATTTGAAATCAATATTCACATCACCGAACCAGGTGGCACCACATTTGCTGCCAACATTGCCCTGAAGTGGAATGAAGCTGGGCCAAACGGTTTGGCTGCACTAATCGCATCAGGTTTAGTCTTGTTCTTAATTACGTTGGCTGTTAACTCAATTGCCCGCGCAGTTATTGCTCGCCGCAAGGAATTTACAGTATGAGCAATCAACTAACTCGCCCTACGTTGCCTAAGTCATTTGCAATTTCACTTGCTGCGCTTTCGATGGCAATTGGCTTTGGATTGAAATTTGCAGGAATCACCTCAAGTTTGCTTTTTGCTGGATTAGTTGCTGTTGTGCTTTATGTAATTGTGCAAACTGGAGTTAGTTTTGCTGTTGAAGGCAAGCGCTTTGCGGTAGATCGCCTAGCGACAACTTTTATGTACGCGTTTTTCATTGCATCGGCTACCCCGATCTTCTCGGTTCTCTGGGAAGTAATCAGTCGCGGGTACAAAGTGTTAAATATCGACTTTTTTAGTTATTCGATGAAATCTGCAAGCCCGCTTCGCCCAGGTGGTGGTGCTTACCATGCAATCCTTGGAACGCTTGAACAGGTTGGAATCGCAACTTTGATTGCTGTCCCGATTGGAATTTTGTGTGCACTTTACCTCGTTGAATATTCAAATGGAAAACGTCTACCAAAAGCAGTTAGTTTCTTTGTAGATGTTATGACTGGTGTTCCATCAGTTGTCACAGGTTTATTTATCTTCACTTCAGTTGTGCTAACCCTTGGTTTAGAAAGATCAGGTTTTGCGGCTGCGTTAGCATTAACTATTTTGATGTTGCCTGTAGTTATTAGAACATCTGAGGAAATGCTTAGATTGGTTCCAAATGACTTGCGTGAAGCATCTCTTGCACTTGGAATTCCAAAATGGAAAACAATTGTCAAAGTTGTATTGCCAACTGCAATCAGTGGAATTATTACCGGTGTGATGTTGGCAGTAGCTCGCGTTGCCGGAGAAACTGCCCCGCTACTACTGACCACATTCCTCTCTCAATCAATTAATGCAAACCCATTCACTGGTCCACAAGCAGCTCTACCAACATTTGTCTGGGATCAAATTGCAAGTGGAACAGATCCATCAATAAACCGAGCTTGGTCAGGTGCCCTAACCCTTATTTTGTTAGTGGTTCTCTTCTATGGCTCAGCTAAATTAATCGCCCGCTACTACGCACCGAAGGCATAACAATGAAACGCATCGATATCAGAAATATGAATGCATACTACGGAACTTTTCGTGCCGTAGCTGATGTTTCATTAACCGTCGAACCAAAGTCAGTTACCGCATTCATCGGACCTTCAGGTTGTGGCAAGTCAACTGTGCTTCGCACAATAAATCGCATGCACGAAGTTATTCCAGGTGCACGAGTTGAAGGAACTGTGGCACTTGATGGTGAAGATATTTACGGAACTGGCGTAGATCCAGTAAGTGTGCGCAGGTCAATCGGTATGGTTTTCCAGCGACCAAATCCATTCCCAACAATGACGATCAAGGAAAATGTTCTTGCTGGAATCCGTCTTGAAGGTGTCAAGAAGAGTAAAAGCGAACTTGAAGAAATTGTTGAAACTTCGCTAAAAAGTGCGAACCTTTGGAATGAAGTTAAGGATCGTTTAGATCGTCCTGGTGCGGGACTTTCTGGCGGTCAGCAGCAGCGTTTATGTATCGCGCGGGCAATCGCAGTTAAACCAGATGTACTTTTAATGGATGAACCATGTTCAGCACTTGACCCAATCTCAACTCTTGCAATTGAAGATTTAATTCAGCAGCTTAAGAGCGAATACACAATTGTCATCGTTACGCACAACATGCAGCAAGCCGCTCGAGTTAGCCAAACCACAGCATTTTTCAACCTAGAAGCTGTTGGTCAACCTGGAAAACTTGTTGAAATAAACCCAACAGATCAGGTCTTCACCGCTCCACAAGAAAAAGCAACTGAAGATTATATTTCTGGTCGATTTGGATAAAAAGTTCTAATTAAAGAACTACTCGTTGACCCTTGCCAAGGACAACTATCCCGGCATCAGTGACTGTGTAATTCTCTCGATCTTTATCTAGGTCTACGCCAATTTGGGCACCGTCTGGAACGATTACGTTCTTATCAAGAATTGCTTTTCGCACGACTGCCCCACGGCCAATGTGAACACCAGGCATAAGTACTGAACCATCAACGTATGCGCCATCATTTACGCGAACTTCGTGGGCGACAACGGATGTGCGAACATGCGCACCGCTAATTATTGAGCCAGCACCAACAATTGAATCGTGCGCATTACCGCCTTGCACAAATTTTGCTGGAGCAAGTGGTGGCAAGTCAGTAAGAATCGGCCACTCTTTGTTATACAAATTAAATACTGGATGAACTGAAACTAAGTCCATG
>JBDLPR010000065.1:0-3768 GCA_039800985.1 Actinomycetota bacterium
TTGCTGGAACTGATAATTCAACCGAGTCATCAACATACTTGGCTTCAAAGTCATAGAACTCATGGCCTTCGCGCACAATAATTTCAGCCAGCACACTTGCTTTAGGTCCTTGTTCACTTCCTAAAACACCGCACTCAATTTCATGGGTGTTTTCCATACTGGCTTCAATAATCAGTTTTAGATCATGTTCACGGGCTAGTTCAATCGCGTTGACCAAATCTGCTTGGTTTTTAACTTTGGAAATTCCAAGAGAAGACCCAGCGCGAGCTGGTTTAACAAACATTGGGAATCCAAGTTTGTTGACTCTGGCAAGTGATTCTTCGCGGTTAAATTTCCAGTCGCTATCGGTTACAACTTCGTATGGGCCAACTGGAATGTTGGCAGCGCGCATCATTGCTTTCAAGTGGGCTTTATCCATCGCCGCAGCTGATGCAAATACACCTGAACCAACATAAGGAACACCAGCTAATTCAAATAAACCTTGGATCGTGCCATCTTCGCCCCATGGTCCGTGCAGAACTGGGAAAACCACATCCACTTGAGCCAGCACATCTGGAACTTGAGACTGAACTACTAGTTCAGTTGCCGAAGGATCTGGCGTAAAAAGAACTGGTGAATTTGTTGCATCAACTTCGGGGAATACTCCATCAGTAACCGAAAGTCTTGCGCTATCGGCGCTTTCTAAAACCCACTTACCTTCATGGGTAATACCAATTGGCACAACTTCATATTTAGTTTGATCGATTGCTTTAAGTATGCTTCCTGCGGAAATGCATGAGATCGTATGTTCGCTGCTGCGGCCACCGAAAATAACCGCAACTCTGATCCGCTTTGACATAGGTATAACGCTATTAGACAAATGGATAAATTGCCTTATTCGCCAATTTAAATGGCTTAAATGTGTTCCATTTCTTCAATGCCATCATCAGTTGACCTGGACATAAATGCCTTTAATACTTCATCGGCATTTGCCCCGTGATGAATTACATTGACCACTTGCTCGGTGATTGGCATTGAAACCTTGTGCTGGTTTGCTAATTCCAAAATTGAGCGACAGCTCTTAACGCCTTCAGACGTGGTTAGCGTTACACGCTGAGCTTCTTCAACACTTAAGCCTTTACCAATGTGCTCACCAATTGTGCGGTTACGAGAAAGTGGTGACTGACAAGTTGCAATTAAATCGCCAACTCCAGCTAGACCAGCAAAAGTAAGTGGGTTTGCGCCAAGTGCCACACCAAGCCTGGTCATTTCAGCAAGTCCACGAGTCATGATCGCAGCCTGAGAGTTTTCCCCGTAGCCCAAACCAACAGCCATACCATTTGCAAGCGCAATTACGTTTTTAACTGCGCCAGCGATTTCAACGCCAACCACATCAGTTGTGTAATACGGGCGGAAGTAATCTGTGGTGCACGCATCTTGCACCCGGCGGGCAGATTCTTCATCACTGCAAGCAACTGTGGTGGCAGCTGGTTCACGTGCTGCGATTTCATGGGCCAAGTTCGGTCCTGAAATAACGGCAACTCTTGAAGTATCAACTTTGGCAACTTCGGCAATAACTTCGCTCATGCGCTCAGCGGTACCAAGTTCAACGCCTTTAATCAATGAACCGATTACGGCAGATTGTGGAATTGAAAGTGACCAAGCTGAAAGGTTTTCGCGAAGTGTCTGTGCTGGCACACCCAAAATAACTAGGTCGGCATCAGTTAATGCTTCATCTGGATTGTTAGTTGCTTTAACAGATTGCGGAAGCTTTAAATTTGGATGGTAGAGACTATTAATGCGCTTAGCGTTTATTTCATCAGCAAGATCAGTTGAACGAGCCCAAAGCGAAACATCACAGCCAGCATCAGCCAAGATCATCGAAAAAACAGTTCCCCAGGAACCTGCACCCATGACAGCTACATGCTTCATGCTGACTCCGGTTTCCTAGGTGGCACAGCGTTTCGTGGCATTGGACGATCAGGTGCTGGAATACCACGCTGACTTGCAAGTAAGTCTGTCACAGCTTTCATAATGCGATCTGTGGCTTCCCGAAGCGTTGCTGCAGTTATTGGTTGATTTCGAAGATCATCTAAATTAACTGGTTCACCGGCCCACACATGCATTGTTTTGCGCGGAAGTAAGTAAAGCATTTTTCCGTAAGGTTTCAATACGTGATTTGGTCCCCACTGCGCAGCTGGAATAACTGGTACACCAGTTGTTAATGCAATGCGCGCAGCACCTGTTTTAGAACTCATCGGCCAAAGATTTGGATCGCGAGTTAATGTTCCTTCTGGATAAATCACAATGCACTGGCCAGCGCGAACAGCTTCCATTGCTTTAAGAAGTGACCCAGCAGCTGCTTCAGAATCTTTTCGCTTAACCGGAATTTGCCCAGCACTTTTTAAAATTGCACCTAGGCCTGGAATTTTAAAAATTTCTGCTTTTGCTAAAAAACGAACTTGGCGACCTTGATCGTGCACAAAGTGACCTGCTACAAAAGGATCAAACCAGCTGATGTGATTCATTGCCACAACTACCCCGCCACTTGTGCGTAGTTGCTGCGCCCCGCGCCAATCTCGTTTGGTGAAAATCATCATGAATGGACGAAGTGCACCAGTGATAACTCGGTAGGCAATTCCCGAATCTTTGGGTTTGATGGCGCTAGTCACCTATAGATACTGGCACATTTAAATGGCCAAGCCCAAAATATGGGCAAAATTAGGGCATAAAAAGCAATCGGGCCCGAAGGATTGTCCAACGAGCCCGACCGCTAAAAGTGATTGGCTTACTTGCCAGATACTTTCTTCTTGAATTCAGCGCCAGCGCGGAACTTCGGTACTGAAGTTGCAGCGATCTGTACTGGTGCACCTGTTTGTGGGTTGCGGCCAGTGCGTGCAGCACGGTCTGATTTTTCGAAGATGCCGAAGCCAGTTAGTGAAACTTTGTCACCCTTAGCTACAGCTTTTGTGATTGAGTCGAATACGCCGTCAACTGCATTGGTTGCGTCTTTTTTGCTTAGACCAGCAATTTCAGCTACTGCGTCGATTAGTTCTGCCTTGTTCACTTGAGTTCCTCCAAGTTAATCCGACGTTCAGGCGAATGCCGGGCTTTGCTTTTTACTGGCTAGCCTTAGGGCTTTCCAGGTGAATTGAACTACCCCGTTCAATTCGATATTGACTTTACGGCGCAAAATCAAGGTTTTTAGTTCATGACACGCCCAAAAACAAGAAAAAATCCCGATTTCTCGGGATTTTTTGCTTTTTTAATGGGTTTTTAGGCAGTCACTGGCTTAAAAATAGGCCTTTTTGCTTCAAATGAACCAATCTCACTGACATGTTGAAGTGTCAGACCAACATCATCAAGACCTTCCATTAGGCGCCAACGAACATAGTCATCAACTTCGAACTTAGCCTCAAGGGATCCTGCTGTGATGGTTCGTGATTCAAGATCGACAGTTACTTCAGTTTCTGGATGATTTTCGATTTCTTTCCATAACTGGTCAACAAAATCTTGTTCAACGACCGCTGTTAGCAATCCTTGCTTACCTGAGTTACCACGGAAGATATCGGCAAAGCGTGATGAGATCACGACTTTGAAGCCATAGTCCATAAGTGCCCAAACTGCGTGTTCGCGGCTAGAGCCAGTTCCAAAATCTGGGCCGGCAACTAGAACTGTGCCATCTTTGAACTGTGGCTGGTTAAGCACAAAGTTCTCATCTTTTCGCCAAGCTGAGAAAAGTCCGTCTTCAAACCCATGGCGGGTAATGCGCTTTAGGTATTCAGCTGG
>JBDLPR010000066.1:0-3532 GCA_039800985.1 Actinomycetota bacterium
GGGTCTTGAAGATGCAATGAATGGCGACGGCACAACTTTGCTTGATATTGCAGACTGGTTCAACGGTCGCAATGCCGATGGAACTTACGAAGACAATATGACTGAGGCTTACTGGGCAATCACTTGTTCTGATGTTGGCCCATCAACGGAATCGCCAGAAACTTTGTTAGCGCAATACAACAAAGTTGATTCACTTCTCGGACCAATGTTTGCCTGGAGCGAAGGCGGTTGTTACAACTGGCCATTCGATCGTGGACTTGACCTAAGCGATGTGTCTGCCCCAACCGCAAACCCAATCGTTGTTATCGGAACCACATACGACCCAGCAACACCAGATGACTGGGCAAAAGCTCTTGCATCAGAACTTGGGGTTGGAATCTACGTAAACTTCAATGGTGATGGTCACACTGCGTACCGCTCTGGTTCAAAATGCATTGATTCATTAGTGGATGCATTCTTCATTGATGGAGTTGAACCAACCGCAAACACAAGTTGCGAACCTAATCAACCACTGCTGTAAAGCTAAAGATGTTTTAAAGCATTGGCGATGATTGCATCGTGCACGTATTTTGCAAGACCATCAGCTTGTTCGTTGTAATATTTTGCAAACCGTTCGTCAGCGATATACATCTCAGCTAAACCAGACTGCATTTCATGACTGCAGGGATAGAACCATTTGTCGATGCCTAAGCGATGAGCTTCTGCGGCTGCAGCAGCTTCATCACTATGCGCACTCAATCCAGCATTCATTGCTGCTATAAACAAATCAACTGCTGCTTGCTGTTCCGCCTTAATAACTTCCCAATCAGCTTCGCTGTATTTAGCAGCGCGAGCAGTCGAGATCTTGTAGGCATCGGTATCGCCCCAGCGTTCTTTGGCTTCTTGGGCGTAAGGATTTGCAATACTCATATTCCGAAGAGTAGCCGAATCTGTTAAGATACGAAATGTCGTATCAAGGAGATTTATGCCAGCCAGTGATTTAATCCGCGCCGCCCGTGAAACCAACTCACTTACTCAGCGAGAGCTCGCAAAACTTGTTGGTCTTGCCCAACCTCGAATCGCTGAAATTGAATCTGATTCGCACAACGTTTCCTATTCCAGAATTGAAGAACTCTTAAAATCCTTGCACCTGAAAATTACATATATTGAGTCACCTTTAATAACTGCTTGGGAAACTGCCATTCACATGGCTGATGCTTTGAAAAGCGAAAAGGAAGATTTAGTTTGGAGACATTTCATTCAACTAAATGATGACCTCAACCGTGCCGAAGATGCTATGAAAGTCGCATTAGCAATTACAGAGGCTCCATCTACTGGTGAAGAGAATTATGACGCCTTGATAGCCGGGCTGGTTGATCATGTATTGAGCAGTCACAAACTCCCACTTCCAAGTTGGGTTGTGCACAAATCCAGGTATCTAAGTAAGCCGTGGGATGTTGAACCCATACCTGTACTTCAGGGAGCGGCACGTAAATCAACACCAAAGGCTTTTAGGTCCAGAGGAATTTTCCTTTCATCAAGAGAATTGCAGAGTGTTTAATGCAATTCAACACATCTGATGTACATGCATTACTTAAAGAACTGTCGAACCGTATTGGCACTGAAGGACTAAATGGAAATATTTATCTTGTTGGTGGAGCAGCAATCTCATTCTTGAATAAAGATCGTCATGCTACGAGTGATATCGACGCTTTACTTCATCCCGCGCAACCGATTCTCGAAATTGCGAAACAAATGGCAATCGAAAAGGATTTGCCTGTTGATTGGCTCAATGACGCTGTGAAAGCCTTTGTTCCATTCAATGCTGATGACTTCTGGGAAGAGTTGCAAACTTTTAGCAACTTAACAATTTGGATAGCTAAACCACAGCTATTGCTTGCAATGAAACTCCGGGCAAATCGCGGAAAACGAGATACAAGCGATATCGAGTATTTGTTGGATTATTTGAATATTGCTTCAGTATAGAACAAGCACAAGTTATTTACGAAAGTTTCTATTCCCAAGAAGTTATAAGTGATTCAGCTGCCCAACGTATTGAAAGTTGGCTCGAAAAAAGGCGCAATTAGGGAACAAAAACTTAACTGTTTGCGCGCTTAATAAACTTGCGTAGTTAATTGAATAAGCCGCTTTAGCTCAGTTGGTAGAGCATCTCACTCGTAATGAGAAGGTCTGGGGTTCAATTCCCCAAAGCGGCTCAAATATTTGCGAATTGAGGAGGAGCGAGAGCGACGGCTTCCCCAAAGCGGCTCCATAACTCAAACCCCAATGCCTAGTTTTAGAACCTTGTTCTAGTACTCTTCGCCGAGATTTGCCGGGGAAGGAAAAACATGGCTAAAAACAAGAAAAAAGCAGCTTTGAACGCACTGACATTGGGTGGCTTGGTTGCTTCTCAAGTTGGACTATTCGCAGCTCCTGCTAGCGCAACCGCAGCAACTGTTACCAACTGCAATGACAGTGGCGCTGGATCACTGCGTCAGGCCTTGCTTGATAACAATTCTGTCGGTGGTACAACTATTTCATTTGATTTGAGCTGTGACACCATTACTACTTCTTCTCCGCTTTACATCACTCGAAACGTAAACATTTTTGGCCCAGGCGCAAATGCACTTACTGTTCAGACAGATGAAACAAACGATGACGCGACTTTCAGTATTAATAATGATGGCCAAACAAATCTAGATTTGACCAATGTTGAAATTTCAGGTCTAACAATTGTTAGCCCTAGAGACATGCCCAATGGAACAGCAACTGCTGCTGTACGAGTAGGTCCAAAATGGGCGAGCGTTGAACCTCTGGATGAGATGGACTTGACTGTTTCCGACACCAAATTTATTGGAATTGGCAATGCTGGATTAGCTATTGACGTAAAAGCGACTGGTGACAGTGTTGTTAATGTAGATAACATTGAAATCACAGTCGGAGATGCAGACCAAAGCATTTGGTCTAACCATGCTTACGGCATTGAGACCTTAGGGGCTACTGAACTAAACATTACAAATAGTTACTTCCATGAAGTTGACGCCTGGGCTGTTAATGCAATCGGCGCAAATGGTGTGCCTACAGATGTAAGAATTGAGAACTCAAATTTTGATGGCGTGCAGAACATCTGGATTCAAGAAAATGGCGATCTAGATATTAAAAACTCTTACATCGCCGCAGAAAGTGATGGTGCACTATCAATTGGTTCTCCAGACCTTGTCACAATTACTAATTCAACAGTTATTGGGAATGTATTCTCAGAAGGAACCATGATTTCTGCATGGACAGAAATTCGTTTGTTCAGTGACACAATCATTGTCAAGGATCGCCCTGGCGACTCAGCCTTCATGTCTGCAGGTGTAATCACAATGGCGGGAACAATTATTGCCAGCGAAACAACTGATGCACTTAATTGCAATTCTATGGTTCAAAACGACCTTGGTGGAAACCTAGCCACAAATTCCGGTTGCGTTGTTAATGACAGCGGCGACGCAGTTAATGGAGACTCAAGTATCGTTTCTTGGGCCGATCTAGATCTAGGAGAACCTGGTCT
>JBDLPR010000067.1:0-5376 GCA_039800985.1 Actinomycetota bacterium
GCCGCAACATCAAATGGAGCAAACCACCATTTGTGCGGATCCATGGTGATTGAATCTGCAAGTTCTATTCCAGCAAATATTTTGTTAATCGAGGGCGCAAGAAGCGCTCCACTTCCGTAAGCAGCATCAACATGGAACCAAAGATTGTCTTCTTTTGCTATCCGACCAATTCCGGCTAGATCATCGACAATCCCAGCATTAGTGGTGCCAGCAGTTGCCACAACACCAACAACTGGTGAGTCACTTGGCCCAACTTGAGCTAACGCTTTAGCCAAGTCATCACCAGTAAATCGATCAGTTTTGGTATCAACAATCAAGGGTTCAATATCCAAAATTGAAAGTGAATTTCCAATAGATGAATGAGCTTGTTTACTCATTGCAATTCTCACAGGGGGACGAGGGGTTGAACTATTTAGTTTTTCTCGTCCTAAATCTCGAGCGACAGTTAACGCTGCCAAATTTGCAGCAGAACCACCAGAAACAAACGTTCCACCAGCACTTGCTGGCATCCCCGCAGAATCTGCCATCCAACGTAAGACTTGATTCTCCGCAGCAACAGCACCAGATGCTTCAAGCCAAGAAATACCTTGAAGTGAAGCTGCTGAAACGATCATGTCGAATAACAACGCTACTTTTGTTGGTGCCGCTGGAATGAATGCAAAAAATCTTGGTGTATCAGCAGAAATAACAGCTCTTGAAATTGTTTCATCGTAAAGATTTAAAACATCTTCGATCTGATTTCCATCCGGATTTATCAATCCAGAAAGTGCAGTTTCAAGCTCTTTTCCCTCGCCTGGAAAATCTAGTGGAGTCTCTTTTAAGGCAAGACGTTCACGCATGTAATCAAAAATTAATTCAGTGGTTGCTGCATCAAATTCGTGCATGCGAGTTGGATCGTTTGATTTAGCCACGGTAGGTTCCCCATACTTCTCGCAGAGTATCTGCGATTTCACCACCAGTTGCTTTTGCAATCAGTGCTTTTTTCATTGGGTAAAGAACATTTTCATGTGAGGATGCAGCGGACTTTAATTCAGCAAGTGCCTTCGCCACCGCTTGGTTGTCTCGAGTTTGACGCAATTTATTTAATTTAGCCTTCTGTTGCTCTTCAATTTTTGGATCAACTTTAAGTGGCTCGTATTTTTCTTCTTGTGCTAATTCAAACTTATTAACCCCAACAATTACTCGTTCGGCCTTTTCAACTTGAAGTGCATAATCATAAGCAGATTCTTCGATGGCATTCTTTTGGTAACCAAGTTCAACTGCAGCAGCTGCGCCCCCGAGTTGTTCAATTTTTTGCATAAAGGTTTCAATTTGTTCTTCAATCTCATTGGTCATGGCTTCGACCGCATAAGAGCCGGCAAATGGGTCAACTACGTTGGTGATATCAGTTTCGTGCGCCAAAACTTGTTGTGTTCTAACTGCTAACCGCGCCGCTTTATCGGTTGGCAGCGCAATCGCTTCATCATAGGAATTGGTGTGAAGTGATTGGGTTCCACCGAATATGGCAGCAAGTGCCTGCACAGTAATGCGCATCAAATTTACTTCAGGTTGCTGCGCAGCTAATTGCACACCAGCGGTTTGGGTGTGGAACCGAAGCATTTGGCTCTTTGGATCCTTTGCACCAAATTGTTCTTTCATAATGCGGGCCCAAATTCTTCTGGCAGCACGGAATTTAGCAACTTCTTCAAGTAATACTGTGCGAGCAACAAAGAAGAATGAGAGCCTTGGCGCAAAATCGTCAATATCTAATCCAGCTGCCATTGCTGTTTTTACATATTCAATTCCGTTGCTTAATGTGAAAGCAATTTCTTGAGCAGGTGTGGCACCGGCTTCACTCATGTGATACCCAGAAATTGATATCGTGTTCCATTTTGGTAATTCAGCTTTGCAATATTTAAAAATGTCTGCAATTAATCGAAGTGACTGTGCTGGTGGATAAATGTATGTACCACGGGATATATATTCTTTGAGCACGTCATTTTGAATTGTTCCAGTTAATTGATCGGCTTTAATCCCATTTTCTTCAGCAATAATTTGATACATCAAAAGTAATGTGGCCGCTGGTGCATTAATCGTCATGGAAGTTGAAATTTGATCTAGCTCGATTCCTGAAAAAAGTTCGCGCAAATCATCGATCGAGTCGATCGCGACACCAACTTTGCCAACTTCACCGTGGGCTAATTCATGATCAGAGTCGTAACCCATTTGAGTAGGCAAATCAAAAGCAACACTTAAACCAGTTGAACCAGCTTTAATTAAGTCGTGGTATCGACGGTTTGATTCAGTTGCACTGCCAAAGCCGGCGTACTGACGCATTGTCCAAGGCCGGCCGGTGTACATAGTTGGATAGACGCCACGGGTAAATGGATACTGACCAGGTTGGCCAAGGGCAGTTTCGGGTTCAAAGCCGGCCAAATCCTTTGGGCCATAAACGGGCTTTACCGGAAACCCTGATTCAGAAATACCCATGATGTGAGGTTACTGACAAAAAGGCCTCTGGCGAAGCCCGCACTACCCCGGCGGCACTAATCTTTAGGTAATCCGAGAAACCAAGAAAGGGCGCAACGTGGCGTCAGCGAATGGAACCCTCTACCGGGGACGTGAAGGTATGTGGTCCTGGGTAGCTCACCGAATTACTGGTGTTGCAGTTTTCTTCTTTTTATTTGTGCACGTATTAGATACTGCATTGGTCCGAGTTTCACCTGATGCTTATGACCGAGTCATTGATACGTATAAAACACCACTAGTTAATTTGCTCGAAGTTGGGCTTGTTGGCGCTGTGTTATTTCATGCGCTTAACGGCATTCGAATTATCTTGGTTGATTTCTGGGGTAAAGGTCCTAAGTACCAACGCCAAATGCTTTGGGTCATTGTTGCTGTTTGGCTAGTTGTAATGATTCCTGGGACTTATTACATGACTAAGCACACAATTGAAGCGATGTTCGGAGTTTAAGTAATGGCAAATAAAACTCCAGAAGCATTATTAGCTCCTCGTTCTTCACGCAGTGGTCGCACAAACTATGAACTTTATTCATGGTTATTCATGCGTATTTCAGGTGTCGTATTAGTTTTCTTAGTTCTTGGTCACCTTTTCATTATGAATATTCTCGATGGCGGTGTGCAGCGAATTAACTTTGCATTTGTTGCTGGTCGTTGGGCTAGTCCATTTTGGCAAGTCTGGGATCTATTGCAGCTTTGGCTAGCAATGATTCATGGTGGTAATGGCTTAAGAACAATCATCAATGACTATGCAGAACGTGATCGCACTCGAATAATTCTTAAATCACTTCTTTATGTATCAGTTGTCTTCATTGTGTTACTTGGAACACTGGTTATTTTCACTTTCGATCCAAACATCGGCTAAGGCCAGGGAGTTAAATGCAAACGCATAAGTATGACGTTGTCATCGTTGGTGCCGGTGGTGCGGGAATGCGCGCCGCTCTTGAATCGAGCACTCGCGCTAAGACCGCTGTTTTAACCAAGCTTTACCCAACCCGTTCACACACGGGTGCTGCACAAGGCGGTATGTGTGCTGCCCTTGCCAACGTTGAAGAAGATAACTGGGAATGGCACACCTTTGACACCATCAAAGGTGGCGACTACCTAGTTGACCAAGATGCTGCTGAAATCATGTGTAAAGAAGCAATTGATGCAGTAATCGATCTTGAAAAAATGGGGCTGCCGTTTAACCGCACACCTGAAGGCAAAATTGACCAACGTCGATTTGGTGGCCACACCCGTAACCATGGTGAGGCTGCTGTTCGCCGTTCATGTTTTGCCGCTGACCGCACTGGTCACATGATTTTGCAGACGCTGTACCAAAACTGCATTAAGAATGATGTTGAATTCTTCAATGAGTTTTATGTATTAGATCTCCTTCTTAACAATGATGACAAAGGCAACCCGATTACTTCTGGCGTAGTTGCATACGAGTTATCTACTGGTGAAATCCACGTATTCCAAGCAAAGAGTGTTGTGCTGGCAACAGGTGGATTTGGCAAAGTTTTCAAAACTACTTCAAATGCCCACACGCTAACTGGTGATGGCATGGGAATTGTTTGGCGAAAAGGTCTTCCACTTGAAGACATGGAGTTCTACCAATTCCACCCAACAGGCCTAGCTGGACTTGGTGTTCTTCTGACTGAAGGTGCCCGCGGTGAAGGTGGCATCTTGCGTAACGCATCTGGTGAACGATTCATGGAACGTTACGCACCAACTATCAAAGACTTAGCTCCACGTGACATGGTTGCAAGAGCTATGGTTCAAGAAGTTCGTGAAGGACGAGGTGCTGGTCCGCACAAGGATTACGTATACCTAGATCTAACTCACCTTCCAGCTGAACAGATTGAATCAAAGCTTCCAGACATCACTGAATTTGCTCGCACCTACCTTGGCGTGGACCCAATCACTGAACGAGTTCCGGTGTTCCCTACTGCGCACTACGCAATGGGTGGCGTTCCAACAAATGTTGAAACTCAAGTTCTGCGCAACAACACTGACATTGTGCCTGGGTTATACGCAGCTGGTGAAGTTGCTTGTGTATCTGTTCACGGCGCTAACCGCCTTGGTACAAATTCACTTCTAGACATCAATGTATTTGGTCGTAGAGCCGGAATTGCTGCTGCTGATTACGCCAAGACTGCAGACTTTGTTGATCTTCCAGATAACCCTGCAACTTCGGTTGAAGCGCTAGTTAATGGTTTAAAAGATAGCGACGGCTCCGAACGAGTTGCGGCAATTCGCAAGGAATTGCAAGAAACCATGGACATGAACGCCCAGGTTTACCGCAATGATGAAACCTTGAATCAAGCACTAAATGATGTGAAGGCACTTCAGGCGCGATACAAGAATGTGAGCATTCACGATAAAGGTAAGCGCTACAACACCGATTTACTTGAAGCAATCGAACTAGGCTTCCTGCTTGAATTAGCTGAAGTTCTTGTAGTTAGCGCACTGGCACGTAAAGAATCTCGTGGTGGTCATGCTCGTGAAGATTTCCAGACTCGCGATGACAAGAAATTTATGAAGCACACTATGGCCTACGCCGATGCTAAAAAAGGTGTTCGCCTAGATTACAAACCAGTGACGATGACTCGCTATGAACCAATGGAGCGTAAGTACTAATGACTGCTGTGTTAGAAAACAACGCAACTGAAGCTGCGCCAAAACCATTCACGGTAACTGTCAGCGTTCGCCGCTTTGACCCTGAAGTCGATAGCAATCCATTCTGGCAAGACTTTCAGGTCGATGTCTTCCCTACTGATCGAATTCTTGATGCACTTCACAAAATCAAATGGGAACAAGATGGAACCTTAAGTTTCCGGCGCTCTTGTGCTCACGGCATTTGTGGATCAGATGCGATGCGTATCAATGGTC
>JBDLPR010000068.1:0-3342 GCA_039800985.1 Actinomycetota bacterium
ATTGGCCCTGGCCAAAAATCACGCGCTAAAGAAATCGCATACCCAGGCACATCGGAAGCCCACTCGCCCAACGAATCCATTGATGCAACATGCACAATTAATGGGTGATCTGCAGGCCGACCCTTAACTGAATAAATTCTCGCAACAGCCATCTCGTTACACGCATCAGCCCCCAACCCATAAACAGTTTCAGTTGGAAACGCGACCAAGCCCCCGGCCAATAAATTCGCAGCAGCATCTGCCATAGCGCTAGCGGTGCAATTACTTAAGAACTGGCTCACCCGCTAATTCTCGCACTATTCCCAGCATTAATTAACGCCCTGCCAAGTAAATACGCGATACTTAATCCATGAAACTTATATCTGTACGCAAAGTCGCAGCCATATCCGTTGCTATCGCCCTATTAGGCGCAGCTGGTCTATCAGCCCCAGCAAATGCAGCAGATACTCGATACATCACAATTAGCGCGACCGGATCAACAAATGTCGTACCAGATGCTGTGCGAATTACAGCAACAGTTTCAGTAATTGGAAAAACATCTAAGGAAGCACTTGCCACCGCTTCAACAACTTCATCTGCGGTCCGCAAGGCACTGAGTGCAAATAAGATCGCATCTAAAGATGTAGCAACACAATCTGTTTCTGTTTTTCCTGAATATACCTACCCAGCTAATGGAACTCCAGTTCTTTCCGGCTACCGTGCATCACAAAGTTTTGACATCACAGTTCGTGCAGCATCAACAGCAGGCACAGTTGTCGATGCAATTGTTGATGCAGGCGGAGACAATCTTCAAGTAAATAGCGCAAGCCCATTTGTTTTAGATAATGACAAAGCAACTGAAACTGCTCGTGCATCAGCGGTTGCACGCGCCAAGGCAAAAGCAAACTCCTACGCAAAACTTCTTGGAGTAAAACTTGGCAAGGTCATCTACCTAGATGAAACATCAACACCCGCACCATTTCCTATCTTTTCAGCAGCTGCCAAAGCAGAAGATTCAGCAACCCAGATTGATCTTGGTGAGCAAAAGGTTACTGTTTCAGTAACGGTCCGCTGGTCAATCGGTTAATTGCTAATGGGATTTTTTGTTAACAACTTTATTTATCAATTCTTCTAATTAGCTTTGCGGGATTTCCACCATATATTGAGTTTGGCGGTACATTAGAAACTACAACAGAACCAGCAGCTAACACAGAATTCTTGCCTATGGTGACGCCATATCTAATAACAACATTGGCGCCGATGTAAACATTTTCATCAATTGTTACTGAGGCTGCAATATTTGAATTGTGGGGGTCCTCGGGCAAATGACCTGCACCCAAGATGACCAAATTTGGCGCAATAACGACTCCATTTGCAATATGAACCGATGCTTCTTGAACTAAGTAGGATGGGAAAATCTGTGCATTTCTTCCAATCGCAACATTGTCACCGATCCAAACTTTCCAAGGATATCGGACGTACAACTTGTCGCTTAGTAAAATATTCTTACCAAAATTGGCAAACATCATCTTAAAAAATAATTTTCTAATTGGAGGTGGAAGAATTCCTGCAATTAGGTACACCATCCCTTCAAAATATACGTAGCTCTCAAATAGCAGTCTCTTCGTTTTTTGCATGGCAACAGCATACTTTCGACCTTCAAAGTATCGGTTTTGCCACGAATTTTCACAAAAAGTGGCTTCGAGTTCGGTTTAATGGAGTTTTGAGATGGACCTAATCACGGGTAAGATTGCCAAGCCTTAGAACGTCCCCATCGTCTAGGGGCCTAGGACATCGCCCTTTCACGGCGGTAACACGGGTTCGAATCCCGTTGGGGGCACGCAGTACCAGCAAGAAAAGTTGTAAAGGTAGTAAAGGCTTTGAGGGTGACATAAGAGCCACTTATGTTTATCGATTACTTAAGGCCCGGTAGCGCAGTTGGTTAGCGCGCCGCCCTGTCACGGCGGAGGTCGCGGGTTCAAGTCCCGTCCGGGTCGCAAAGGTTTTGGTGTCGTACTTTTTTAAGGCCGATATCAGAACCTTGTTTGGCTTGGTAGCTCAGTTGGTACGAGCGAACGACTGAAAATCGTTAGGTCGCCGGTTCGATCCCGGCCCAAGCCACTCTTGGAATTTTGGGAAATTAAAATTCGCGCAAGTCATCTCCATCAAATATGCCACTACTTCAATTGTTACCAAACTTTACTTTCTGGCTAGAGTTACAAAAAATACAAATGAGAGTGACAAATAACTGTTGATGTGTGCTTAATCTAATTACTTAAGTGCATTGATAAGTTCTAGCCAATTCTGGCTAATCGTCTTGAATGAATATTTCTCTCTTACGTGCAATTTTAAATCTTCGGTTAATTTCATTTCAGATCCTTGTATTTTCGTGACTGCCTCATTAAGTACTTGAGCAATTTCTTTGGGGGTTGCAGAATTAAAGTACATGCCATATTCGCCAATAGTTTCACGGTGCTGTGGAATATTGCTCACGACTGGCAAACAACCATGTTGCATTCCCTCTAATGGCGGTAAACCAAAACCTTCAGCCACGGTCGTTGAAAATACTATTTTGCTCTCGCAATAAACGCTCTCGACTATGGAATTTGTTGCATTTTCAATGAAAATAACATCTGAACCAAAAGCATCTTTTCGTAGATTCGAAACTAACTGTGACTCCTGCCAACCTTCTGAACCTACAATTACAAAATTCCAGTCCATGGGAATGAATCCTTTATTTTTGGCCATTTTAAAGGCCTCGATTGCCAGCCCTACTCTTTTTCTTGGTTCAATCGTGTTAACCATACAGATTTGATTTAATTTTTTCTTGCATTCGCAATTCTTGGCTTCGCTTGACTCCACCACACATGGAATAATTCGGGTTTGTATATCTTTGCCAAATAAATTCTTAAATTCATTGGCTGAACTTTGAGAATCCATCACCCAAATCTTCTCCCGACCTTTTAACATAATTTGTAATGATTTGGAAAAAGCGAGCACAGCCACTTCGTCGAAAAACTCGGGATGGGTGATTGGCAAAATGTCATGTAACCTCACGATATGAACAGTACTTTTGCTTATTTCAATCGGATCAATTTGTTGCTGAATAAAAAAATTGTACTCTTTTGTATCAATTCGAAAGGGACGAAGAATTTTTGGGCGTGCGAAGCGCGCCAAGTAACTCAATGTTAAAATGAAAACATCTATTTTGTCTCTGGCAGGATTTTCCAGTCTTAATTTAAGGGAGTCAATGATGTGTTTACTTTCTGCACGATCTAGCTGAACTATTTTGACCTTTCTTTTTGAAGAAAGTGACTGTAGGAAAATTGCTGCCGAGATGAACGAGTTTGGAAGAGCGCTTCG
>JBDLPR010000069.1:0-2616 GCA_039800985.1 Actinomycetota bacterium
GATCCAGTGGCAGTTGCTCGTGAACTTGGCTTTGATGGCATTGTTGAGAATTCAATTGATGGCGTTAGTGATCGCGATTATGTTGCTGAATTCTTATTCACAGTTGCCATGATTGGCGTTCACTTATCTCGAATTGGCGAAGAGGTTTGTCTTTGGTCTTCTCGTGAATTTGCTTGGGCCACACTTGATGATGCCTGGTCAACCGGGTCATCGATCATGCCGCAAAAGAAGAACCCTGATGTGGCTGAACTTGCAAGAGGTAAAGCAGGCCGCCTAATTGGCCACGTGACTTCAATTCTTTCAATCCTTAAAGGCCTGCCATTTGCTTATAACCGCGACCTGCAAGAAGACAAAGAATCAGTTATTGATGCCATCGAAACTATGGCCCTAATCCTTCCTGCCATGACTGGTTTAATTTCAACACTTCGCTTTGACACTGCTCGTATGGAAGCAAGCGCCCCAGAAGGATTCGCTCTGGCAACTGACATCGCTGAATGGGTCGTTAAACAAGGTGTGCCATTTAGGCAAGCTCATGAAATCGCAGGTGCATGCGTTCGCGTGGCTGAAGAAAATGGCACTGATCTAAATGGTCTTTCTGACGAACAATTTCAGTCAATCCATAAAGTTCTAACCCCAGAGGTTAGGGAAGTGCTAACTGTTCGGGGATCACTTGAATCACGCTCAACAGTTAATGGCACCGCGCCATCCTCAGTTCGCCACCAATTAGATCTAGCAAAGACCAGAATTGCTCTGCTGACTAAATGGTCAGCAAACCTGCCACATCAGGTTTAGTTATTTAATTCGTCATATGGCGAACTAATCCGAGGTAATAGTTCAACTTCAAGAGCGCTTAGTCCTTTATAGGAATCAGATCTCTTTTCCACTCGGACAATAAACACCACAAGCAAGTCGTCATGTATTTGATAGATCAATCGGTATTGCCCAAGCCGAATTGTGTATAGGTCAAAGTTGACCAACTTTTTAGCAATCGGAGGCAATGGGTTTTCAGCTAGTACAACAAGTACACGTTCAAGGTGCTTTTTGGTTTCCTTGGGAAGGGTCTTTATTTTCTTACTGGCTTTTTTGGAGTAGACAATTTTGTATGCCATTAGAGTCCTAGTTCGCGGCGGATGGCTTCCAGTTCTTCTATCTCATTGGGATCATTAAGCACTTCAAGAGCAGCGGTGTAATCGCTTAAATCTTCGTAAGCCTCACAAAGTTTTTCCCAAACAGCTGGGCTAATCACCACAGCGACAGTCTCGTTGTGACGTTTAATAAAGACTTCTTCGATCGCAGATTTTGAGATCACATCGGCAAAGTTCTCGCGTGCTTCAGAAACATTAAATATTGCAGTCATGAAAGAATTGTACGATATGAAAATGATTATGTACAGACTTTTTTAGCCTTGTTTATAAGCGGGGCTTTTGGATAAGGGCTTTGATTTACGCCAAGATAGATGAGTGACTGACATCCTTTCTGAACTTGGTTGGCGTAATTTGATTGCCCAGCACACCCCAGAGCTACCTGAAGAACTAGCCAAGGGACCAGTCACTGTTTATTGCGGTTTTGATCCAACTGCGCCAAGTCTTCATATGGGTAACTTGGCCCAGATCGTAACGATGTCTCGTTTCCAAAAGCTTGGTCACACCCCAATCGCACTTGTTGGCGGCGCCACCGGATTAATCGGTGATCCATCTGGCAAGAATGCTGAGCGCACTTTAAACACAACTGAAACTGTGGGCGAGTGGGTGGAACGACTACGTGGACAGTTAGAACCGTTCTTTAGTTTTGAAGGCAAGAATGCCTGCATCATGAGCAATAACTACATCTGGACTCATGACATGGATGTGCTGACATTCCTTCGTGACATTGGTAAACACTTCAGCGTTAATCGCATGCTGGATAAAGAATCAGTTAGCGCACGTCTAAATGGCGCAGGTATTTCTTACACCGAGTTCTCTTACCAAATTTTGCAGTCATTAGATTTCCTTGAGCTCTACCGACGCCATGGCTGCAACTTGCAAATTGGCGGAAGCGATCAGTGGGGCAACATCACAGCAGGCACTGACTTAGTTCGTCGCATCGAAGGCGTGACCGTGAACGGTCTAACCACACCACTAGTCACCAAAGCTGATGGCACCAAGTTTGGTAAGACTGAAAGTGGAACTGTTTGGCTTGATCCAGAAATGACAAGTCCTTATGCGTTCTACCAATTCTGGATTAACGCAGATGACCGTGACGCAGATCAATTACTTCGCACTTTCACTTTCCGCACTCAAGAGGAAATTGAAGAGCTAAAGAAACAAACTCTGGAAGCACCACATGCCAGAGCTGCCCAGCGCACACTTGCACGGGATGTAACAACTCTTGTGCACGGGCAGCATGCAACTAATCAGGCCGAAGCTGCTGCAAAAGCCCTCTTTGGCCAAGGTGAACTAACTGATCTTGATGCCAAAACACTTGATGCTGCGATGAGCGAAGCCCCGAATGCCACCATCAGTGGGGCAGGGGAACTGCCAACTATTGCTGAACTACTTGTGGCTTGCGAACTAGTGCAAAGTAACTCTGCTGGTCGCCGGGCAATCAATGAAGGTGGCGTATCAGTTAACAACATCA
>JBDLPR010000070.1:0-3076 GCA_039800985.1 Actinomycetota bacterium
TGATGCATCAGGTGCCGCATCAGCAATATTTTCCAAACCAGCCAATGCATAAAGCTGGCCGATGTAAGTGGATGAAGTTACTGAATAGAACGTTGGATCTAATTCGTGGTAGTAACTAATCGGACTAGCTGGTTTCTTAAGAGTGCCAAGGGCGGTCTCAATATCTGATTTCATCTTTGCCACAGTCGCTGCAGCACCTTCAACCTGACCAGTAGCCAAACCAAGTTCAGTGATCTGCCCATATGTTTCATCAAGGTTTGTCGCAGCTGTTTCAAGCAGAACTGGAACATTTGCTGCCTGAAGTGAGGCAACCAAGTTGTCGATGTCATTACTGATCACAACAAGGTCAGGTTGCTTGGCAACGATTGCTTCAACGTTTGGCGTAAAACCGGAAAGGTCCGTCTTTGGTGCATCTGCTGGGTAATTTGATTGATCATCAACAGCAATAACTTGTGATCCAGCACCGATTGCAAAAAGCATCTCTGTTGCTGTCGGGGATAGCGAAATAATCGCATCTGGCTTTTCGCTGATTACAACATCAGTGCCATTGTTATTAATTGTTACTGGGAAAGTGGCAGCTACTGATGTTGGACTTGTTGTCGCCGTTTCCGCTGATTGACCGCATGCAGTTAGCGCAATAACACTTAATGCAACGGCCACTGGTTTTACAAAAGTTAATAACCTTTTGTTCACTTTATCTCCTAAATAGTGGCCGAAGAAAAACTCGGCGAACAAACTAATTAAGAGTTAGTCGACGAACTCTTCCTCGAGAGTTTTTATTTCGATCCACATCCCAGGCGACCTGGCTAGTGCCGGTTAAGACACATCACAGTTGCGGGACAGCGCCGGGATTACACCGGACTTCGCTGGTAATGCAGTTAGGTAAACCTAGCACAGCGCTTATTTAATTAAGCGCTTGCCTAGCAAAATTAAGTTCTAGTGTTACCAAACAGGTCGATCATCGGGAGAAACAGTCAATTTTGGATCGGTGGCAACCACATCACCAAGAGCTTTATCAATGGCTTTCATCACATCACCAGTTAACTTCACGCCACTTGCTTTGGCTGCTTCAGTGATCTGGGCTGGCTTTGAGGCACCAACAATTGCTGAAGCCACATTTTCATTTTGTAAAACCCAAGCCACAGCTAACTGAGCCATAGTTAAACCACAATCGTCTGCAATAGGTTTTAAGTTTTGAACTGCAGCCAAAATGTCGTCTTTTAAGAAGCGATCAGTAACCGATCCACCTTCGTGTGATGCGGCGCGACTATCTGCAGGAACTGGCTGGCCGGGTAAATATTTTCCGGTTAACACACCTTGGGCGATTGGGGACCAAACGATGTGGCTGATTCCGTTGCTCTTGCAAACTGGATCGACTTTGGATTCGATTACCCGCCAAAGCATTGAATACTGTGGCTGACTTGAAATGAATTTTGTTAGACCGAGATCATTTGCAATTTTGACCGCTTCTTTAATTTGATCTGCAGTCCACTCTGAAAAGCCGATATAAAGAACTTTTCCCTGACGAACTAAATCATCAAATGCGATCAGGGTTTCTTCCAGTGGAGTTTTAACATCGAAACGATGGGCTTGGTAAAGGTCCACATAATCTGTGCCAAGGCGTTTTAGCGATGCATTACAAGATTCCATGATGTGTTTGCGAGATAACCCAGAATCATTATGTTTACGTGGGCCAGTTGGCCAGTAAACCTTGGTAAAAATCTCAAGTGATTCACGGCGTTGACCTTTTAGTGCTTTACCTAAGACAACTTCAGCTTCGGTATTGGCATAAACATCAGCAGTATCAAAAGTACTAACCCCTGCTTCAAGTGCAGCGTTCACGCAAGATATCGCCGTGTCTTCGGCAACTTGGGATGCATGGGTGATCCAGTTGCCATAGGAAATTTCAGAAACCCGAAGGCCGCTATTACCTAAGTAACGAAATTCCATTTCGAACTACTTATTTTTTGACTTAACTGGTTTTCCGCCAGGACCAACAAGTGCAGGTGGAATTCTAAATTTGCGAAGCTGCAAAGCGCGAAGGACACCATATGTAATTGCGCCGCGGCGATCCGATTTATTCGGGAATTCTTTTTTAAGTGTGCGAGCCAACAGAAAACCAACAATGGTGTTATCAACAATTACCAGGGTCAATACTGCCGTCCAGGCGAACACAACAACCGACTGTAACTGAGCATTGTTAATTAACCCCAGCGCCAATACTAAAAATGCAACTACGACGAATACTTCGCCAACTGTGCGACGTGAATCAATAAACAGACGAACCCTTGCTTTAACTGGGCCTGCATCACGGGCAGGGAAGTAGCGAGGATCACCAGCAGCTAGACCAGCACGTGCTTGCATGCGAGCCTCGCGTGCACGCTCACGAGCAGCTTTCTTGGCTTCCTTAGTTCCACGAGGAGCACTAAAGCCTTGTTTGCGACTTGCCTCAACAGTTTTGCGTTTAGGTGTTGGGCGGCCTTTGCCTGATTGGTTTTCTTCAGTTGTCATATTGCTTAATGCTAACCTGCCAAACATGCGTGTTTTGATTGCCCCAGATTGTTTCACTGGCACGCTAACTAGCGCGCAAGCTGCAAAAGCGATGGCTTCAGGCTGGCTTCAAGAGTTCCCGGAAGACCAAATCGAACTAGCCCCGCTTTCAGATGGCGGCCCAGGATTTGTCAGCGCAATCATCGGCGCACTTGGCGCCCAAGAAATCCCAGCTGTGGTCACAGGACCACTTGGCCAAAAAGTTCTGACGCAGTTTGCAATGCTAGGCAACCAGGCTTGGATTGAATCTGCTCAGGCTTGCGGCCTTGCACTAATTGATGAGTCATCGCGCAATCCAGAACTAACCACAACATTTGGTGTTGGTGAGTTACTAATTGCAGCAATCGAATCTGGAGCCACCAAAATAACGATTGGCTTAGGTGGAAGTGGTACTAACGACGGCGGAGCTGGAATGCTTGGCGCGCTTGGTGCTATCGCCGATATTGATCTGAAGTCAGGTGGTCTGGCATTAAAGCAACTTTCAGATGTTGACTTAAGTGCAGCAAAAGTAAAACTTGCTGGGATC
>JBDLPR010000071.1:0-3897 GCA_039800985.1 Actinomycetota bacterium
TTGTTTTACTTTTCTTACCGGTATTGCCAGTTATTGGAAATGAAATAAATGGTGCCAGACTTTGGATTCAACTTGGAATATTTTCTTTCCAGCCTGGTGAAATAGCAAAAATAGCTTTGGCTATTTTCTTCGCCGGATATCTCGTTGCACATCGCCACACACTAGCCCTTGTCCAAAATCGAATTGGAAGTTTTGCATTACCAAGACCAAAAGATGTTGGACCGCTTGTTTTGATTTGGATCTTGGCACTGCTTGTTTTAATTGGTGAACGCGATCTTGGAACTTCCCTATTAATTTTCGGTTTATTTATTGTTGTCCTTTATGTTGCAACAGGTCGACGGGCTTGGGTTGCGATTGCAACTTTGCTATTAACTATCGGTGGCGTTCTTGCTTATTTAGCTTTCGGTCACGTAAGAATCAGATTTGATGTTTGGCTTGATCCATTTGGCGATGCAGCGGGCCGTGGTTATCAAATTGTGCAATCTTTGTATGGATTAGCAAACGGTGGAATTTTTGGAACAGGTTGGGGCCTTGGCTATCCACAATTGGTTCCCTTTGCAAAGACAGATTTCATTGCATCAGCTCTTGGTGAAGAACTTGGTCTAACTGGATTAATTGCGATATTTATTTTGTACGCGATCATTGTGGAACGAGGGGCTCGCGCAGCTGTGGCTACTCGAGATCCATTTGGCAATCTATTAGCAATTGGTTTATCAACCGTTATTGGCTTGCAGGCATTCATCGTTATTGGTGGCGTAACAAGATTGATTCCGTTAACTGGTTTAACCACGCCATTCCTTTCTTATGGTGGATCCTCGTTAATCTCGAACTACATTTTGATTGCAATTTTGATTCGAATTTCAAATGCCGCTAGAGCTCCAGAAATTGAAGAACCAAAAGTGGTGAATCCATGATTCGCCAAATAAATCGAGTTACTGCAGTACTAGTTCTTTTAGTCCTAGCGCTAATGATTAATGTGACTTTTTTACAGTTTTTTGAAGCAAAGAACTTAAAAAATCAAGCTGGTAATCAACGCATGTTGCTAACTGAATATTCAAGACAGCGCGGCGAAATTTTAGTTAATTCTGATCCAATTGCTTTTTCACAAAAGACTCATGATGAACTTCAATACTTAAGAACATATAAAGACGGTAAAACCTACGCCAGCGTTACTGGTTTTTATTCACTGGTTTATGGCGCAACTGGAATCGAACTAAAAGAGAACGACATTTTGGCTGGTAATGACAGTCGTTTCTTTGTTGATCGCCTGCAACAAATGCTGGCTAATCGCAAACCACAAGGCGGTGCGATCCGACTTTCAATTAATGCAGCTGCGCAAGAAGCAGCCATGAAAGGTTTGAATGGTCGAACCGGCGCTGTTGTTGCTATTGACCCAAGTACTGGTGCGATTCTTGCGTTAGTCAGTTCACCATCTTTTGATCCAAACTTGTTATCCAGCCACAACTCAGCGCAAATACAAAACGAGTATGAAAAATTAATGGCAGATACTTCGCAGCCGTTGCTTAATCGACCACTTGCGATGACTTTGCCGCCAGGAAGTGTTTTTAAATTAATTACTGCAGCAGCAGCATTGGAATCTGGAAAATATACAGCCGATTCACTAATTGCTGCGCCAAAAGAAATTCAGCTCCCACAATCTGAAAGCATTCTTGGAAATTGGAATGAAAAAGCCTGTGGAGCAAATAATGAAACTACTTTGGCTAATGCGCTAGCGGTTTCCTGCAATACAGCCTTTGCCAACCTGGGAATGGATCTTGGCGCTACTGCGATCTACGAACAAGCGAAAAAATTTGGATTTGAAACATCGTTTGAAATTCCTTTGATCGCTGCTGCAAGTCGTTTTCCTACATCACTTGACCAAGCACAAACTGCGATGAGCGCAATTGGCCAATTTGACGTTCAAGCAACAGCGTTGCAAATGGCAATGGTTACCGCAGCGATTGCAAATGATGGCGTAGTCATGAAGCCTTATTTAGTTGAACAAATACTCGGTCCAGACTTATCTATCCTTGAAAATGCATCGCCAGCTGCAATTAGCCGCGCAATGAAACCAGAAAATGCCAAGATTCTTCGCGACATGATGGTCGGTGTTGTTGAAACTGGAACTGGTACCAATGCTCAAATTTCTGGCGTAAGAGTAGGTGGCAAAACTGGCACGGCTGAAAATGCTCCGGGTCAATCAGCTCATGCTTGGTTTGTTGGAATGGCACCTAGCGAAAGTTCCAAAGTTGCAGTTGCTGTTGTATTGGAAAACGGTGGCGGAGCACGTGAAGTTAGTGGAAATGCACTTGCAGCCCCAATCGCGCAGAGTGTGATGCGCGCAGTGTTGGGTCGGTAGTCTTAATGGGTAATAAGGAGAAAATGTGAGCCCGATTAGCCGGTTAGGTGATCGCTACGAAATTGGCCAAATCATTGGTCGTGGTGGCATGGCTGAGGTGCACGAAGGCATGGACACCAGACTTAATCGTCGGGTTGCCATCAAAGTCTTACGTGCTGACCTAGCTCGGGATCCAAATTTCCAAGAACGTTTTCGCCGTGAAGCCCAATCAGCAGCAGGCCTTAACCATGCAAACATTGTCTCTATTTATGACACAGGCGAAGAAAGTTTTACTGAAGGTTTTACACAAACCAACGTTCCATACATCGTTATGGAATTTGTTGACGGCGTGACGCTGCGAGAAATGCTTCAAAATGGTCCTCGAATTCTTCCTGAACGTGGCCTGGAAATTGTTTCTGGTTTATTAGCGGCTCTTGATTACGCACACCGTCATGGAATTGTGCACCGTGATATCAAACCAGCCAATGTCATGATTAATACTCATGGCGATGCCAAGGTAATGGATTTTGGAATTGCCAGAGCAATAAGCGATTCAGCAACTTCGGTTACTGCAACCAGTGCAGTTATGGGAACTGCACAATATTTATCACCTGAACAGGCACGCGGTGAAATCGCAGATGCTAGAAGTGATATTTATGCAGCTGGTTGTGTTCTTTATGAATTGCTAACTGGAAGCACTCCATTTACCGGTGACTCTCCGGTATCAATTGCTTACCAACATGTGAATTCTCAAGCTATTCCGCCATCAAACTTAGATCCAACAATTCCACCAAGCCTTGATGCAATTGTTCTTCATGCGCTGGCAAAAAATCCAGCAAGTCGTTATCAAAGTGCTGCGGAGATGCGCGCAGATGTTGAACGAGCAATTTCTGGATTGCCTGTAAGCGCTTCAACTGACACTCAAGTTTTGGTGCAAACAGCTGCAACAACTGCAATTCCAATTGTTGAAGATGAAGGAAAGTTTGATTCGATTCAGCCAGTTGGGTCTAGCAAAAAATCAAAGAAGCTTAAGTGGGCTGGCGCCGCAGCAGCCTTTACTGCTGCGATCGCTGCGGTATTTATTTTGGCTAGCACCTTATTTGGTGGTGGCGGTGGTGCTAATGCCACAGTTCCTGATTTAACTGGAAAAACTGCAGCTGAAGCACAATTGGCATTAACTAGTGTTGGTCTAATTCTTGGTACCGAGACCCCAACACCTGATGACAAAGCACTTAAAGGAACCATCATCGGACAGGATCCGATTGCCGGTGAATCTTTGCAAAAAGGTCAGGCCGTTAACATAAAAATTTCAAGCGGTCGTGGTGCAACAACTATTCCAGACTTAGTTGGTTTAGCCTCAACAACTGATGCAAGAACTGCACTTGAAAGTGCGGGCTTAGCTCTTGGCAAAATAACGCCACAAGATAGCGATAAACCAGAAGGTTCAGTTCTGGCCCAATCACCTGTTGCTGGCAACTTGGTTGAAGCAGGAAGTCGTGTTGATATCACGATTTCAAGTGGAAAGATTGCTGTTCCAAATGTCCTTGGTAAAGATAAAA
>JBDLPR010000072.1:0-2751 GCA_039800985.1 Actinomycetota bacterium
TGGTTTTAGAAATTGGACCTGGATTAGGTTCATTAACACTCGCGATGCTCGATAAAGTTTCAAAAGTCATAGCAGTTGAAGTTGACCCCAGACTTGCAAGTGAACTACCAACAACAGTTTCTAAATTTGCCCCAACTATTGCCGATCGATTAATTGTTATTAATCAAGATGCGATGCAACTAACTGAATTGCCAACTTCTCCAACAAAACTTGTAGCCAATCTTCCTTACAACATTTCAGTGCCAGTTGTTCTGCACCTACTACAACAGTTTCCAACCATCACTGAAGTATTAGTAATGGTGCAATTAGAAGTCGCCCAGCGCATGGCAGCCCTTCCAGGCAGCAAAATTTACGGTGTGCCAAGTGTGAAGATTGCTTGGTATGGGAAATGCGAATTAGCTGGAAATGTTGGTCGAAATGTTTTCTGGCCAGCACCAAATGTTGATTCTGGATTAGTGCGAATTACTCGGTCTACCGATCGCCTGGATGAGTCACTGCGCCAACGACTTTTTCAGATTGTCGATGGGGCATTTGGTCAACGACGCAAAACTTTGCGTTCTTCACTTAGTAATTACTTTGGTTCATCGGCCAAAGTTGATGAAGTCCTAGCAAAAGCTGGTGTCGATAGTTCACTTCGTGGGGAACAATTGGATTTAGAGCAATTCTTGGCAATAGCGAAAGCTGCAGGTGAGTAACGTGATAGATGTTTCGCGTATTGAATCTGCAGAAATCACTGTTCGTGTTCCAGGAAAAGTAAACCTTTATTTAGGTGTTGGGCCAAGAGAATTCACTGGGTACCACGAATTAGCCACCGTATTTCAAGCGGTAAGTATTTTTGATGAAATCACAGTTAGTCCAGCCGAATCACTAACCATCACTGGTTCCGGAAAGTATGGGCATTTAGTACCAACAGATGAAACAAACTTGGCTTGGAAAGCAGCACAGCTGGTTGCTAAAGCTTGCGGCGAGGAACCAAATTTATTAATCAATATTGATAAATCAATTCCAGTTGCTGCAGGTATGGCAGGTGGCAGCGCCGATGCTGCTGGAGCGCTTGTTGCTTGTGATGCATATTTTGAAGCTGGAATTCCACGAGATGAATTAGATGCCATGGCAGCAATGCTTGGTTCAGACGTGCCATTTATTTTGCATGGTGGCTGCGCTCTGGGCAGTGGGCGTGGTGATGTGCTTTCACCTGTTATTACTCGAGGCACCTTTCACTGGGTATTTGCGACATTTAATGAAGGTTTATCAACAGCCATGATTTATGAACGCACCGATGAAATGCGCGGTTTAGATTTTTCAAAAGTTCCAGATGTTCCCGATGAATTATTTAGAGCACTGGCTCAAGGGGATGCAACTGAACTTGGTCGCCATCTGCATAACGATTTGCAGGAAAGCGCGATCGCCAGTCGTTCTTCACTAAAAGATGTTTTGGAATACGGTCGAGATCTTGGATCACTTGGTGAATTAGTTTCTGGATCAGGGCCAACTTGTGCATTTTTAGTTCGCGATGAAGCCTCAGCGATTGATTTAGTTGTCGGATTAAAAGGAAGCGGCTTAGTTGATGATGCCGTGCATGCGCATGGGCCAGTTCACGGGGCCAGGATTTTCAGATGAGCGATGAAGTCGATGCGTTAGTTTCTGCTTGGCAACGCGAACGCCCTGACTTAGATGTTGCGCCAATGCATGTCCTAAGTCGAGTAACTAGGCTTGCTCGACATTTAGATATCGCAAGACGCGAAGCGTTTTCAGCCCATGATCTTGAAGCTGGGGAATTTGATGTGCTTGCCGCACTTAGGCGCTCTGGAAAACCTTATGAACTTTCACCCTCACAACTAATTGCGGCCAATTTAGTAACAAGCGGAACTATGACTAATCGCATTGATCGCCTGGAAGAAAAGAATTTAGTCACCAGAAAACCTGATCCAAACGATGGTCGAGGTGTTTTGGTGAAATTAACCTCAAGTGGTCAAAGTGCGGTTGATGCGGCGCTAACTGATTTATTGACCCGGGAACGCGAATTACTATCCGGAATTAACAAAACTGAACGAAATCAATTAGCTGATGTTTTACGTCAAATTGTGATGCCTTTTGATCAAGAGGCAATCAGCGAATTTAGCGACGAGTAATTAGTTGCGGATTACTCTCTAGGCCCTTAGCGCCATTCCAAACTAAGTTCACCATGTGGGCGATTACTTCGTCTTTTTTAGTGCGCGGGGATTCAAGCCACCATTGACCAGTTAATGCAACCATGCCCACAAACATGTGTGCGTACATCGGAGCCGTTTTTTTAGAAAAACCAAACTTGGCAAATTCAGTTATCAACAAATCTTCAACCCTTGCTGCTACATCAGAAAGCAAACTGGCAAAAGAACCAGAGGCTGTGGCAACTGGACTATCGCGGATCAAAATTCGGAATCCATCAGTGTTTGTTTCAATGTAATCAAATAGGGCACAGGCGGCTTGTTCTAAAAGCATTCGCGGGTGCCGTGCAGTAAGAGCTTGAGTAATTGAATTAAGTAAGTAGTTCATTTCGCGGTCAACAACAACTGCATACAAACCATCTTTAGAACCAAAATGTTCATAAACAACTGGCTTTGAAACATTTGCGGTGGCTGCAATTTCTTCAATGGTGACTGCTTCGAAACCTTTTTCGGCAAATAATGCGCGACCAACTTCAACTAATTGGGCTCGGCGTTCATGGCCGGTCATCCGTTGGCGCGACGAAGTGTCTAATTCGTCGTTATG
>JBDLPR010000073.1:0-2534 GCA_039800985.1 Actinomycetota bacterium
CCTAACTTTTTCAGAACCAGTTCTGGAAGTTGGTACAGCAATTGTGCTTAACCAAGCCGATGGAACAGAAGTTGAATTAGGGGATTTAACTTTTGAAGGCGCGACGGTATCGGCACTAGCGCCAGCTGATTTGATGCCCGGTGAATACACCGTTACTTGGCGAGCAGCAGCAGATGATGGACATGTTCAAACAGGAGAGTTTGGATTCACGTTCAATGGGACTGTTGTTGCTGAAAGTGATGCAACTGCTTTGCCTATGGCCCAAAGTGGAATTGACGAAGTAGAAACCAATGAAAATTCAAATGCATGGATTATTTTGCTTGCATCATTTGTTGTAAGTGCAACCATTGGAACAATTTACGTAACTAAGAAACGTAAGTAAGTGCCTTTGAAGTTTCACAAACCTATATTGCTTTTTTTAGCAATTATTTGTTTGACCTGCGGTCTAATTATTGGTCAAAGTAATTGGCAGCCGGTTGCAGAAGGTATTCCAGATTCTGGTCCACTAATCACTTGGGCTTTGCAGATTTCAAAACTTACTTTTAGCTTCTTGGCATTATTAATGCTTGGAAAATTAATTACCTTAACTTTTTTTCTCAAAACAAAAGATTTGCGCAAATCTCTGACTCAAATAAGTGCGCTAGCGAATTTATTGGTAATTGTTGCAATAGTTGTTGCCATTACTCAAATGGCATATGTGCTGGGATTAAAACCTGGATCCACGCTTACCCCAGCAACAATTTCAACTTACTTATTTGATCTGACTTCTTCCCGCGGTTACTTAATTAGTGCAGTTCTTGCTTTATTAATTGCCTTACTAGCACTATTTGTTAAATCAGATAACTCTCTAATTATTTTGATTCTTATAGCTGGGGCAGTAATTACAACACCGCTACTTAATAGTCATTCAGCATCGTTGGGTGATCATTCTCTTGCACTCACCTCTTCGATCGCCCATGGAATAGCTGTTTCAATTTGGGTTGGTACGTTAATTTCGCTTTTGCCTCACATCTCAAATTCGAGCAAAGATCTGGTCATAAACTTTGGTGTTCTGGCGAAATGGTGTGTTGTTGCTTGAGGTATTTCCGGAATGGCCGCCACCTACAGTCGCCTGGACTCAATCAGTGATTTTTGGACTACAGGCTATGGCCGATTGGTGATAATCAAAGTCTTACTATTCATAATTTCTCTGGCTATTGCTGACCAAATCAGAAAACGAATCACCAATAATCTTTCGGTTACAAAATTCGTAAGTATTGAAACAATTTTCTTAAGTTTGGCAATTGGATTTGGTGTTGCACTGCAAAATACCGCACTGTCTCGAACAGGTATTGCTTTTGAAACCGCAGCTGAAGAAATTTTAGGATTTGAATTTCCACCAGTCCCAGGAGTGGCTGAATATCTTTTCGGATGGCATCCAGAGTGGATTTTATTAACGCTTTCTTCAATTGCACTAATACTTTATTTATCAGCTATTCAAAAACTCAAGCGCCAAGAAATTAAGTGGTCAGTCGGCAGAACAACTTCCTTTGTAATAGGAATTACTTTGTTGGCGTGGACAAGTTCAAGTGGCATTGCTAAGTACGCGATGATTTCATTTAGTGCACACATGATTCAACATATGGTGCTGTCCATGATTGCACCGATTTTTCTTGTCCTAGGTGCTCCGGTTACGTTGGCGCTGCGAGCACTGCCAACTCAATCAAACCATGAAACAAAAAATTCCAGAGACTGGATTTTAAGTCTGCTTGAAAGCAAGTATGCAAAACTTATTACTCATCCAATAAGTGTTTTAATAATCTTTACATTCGGCTTATATGGAATGTATTTCACTTCACTTTTTGGTGATCTAATGCGCAGTCATTCAGGGCATGTCTTTATGGAAATACATTTCCTATTTTCAGGTTTTCTATTTGCTTTTATGACAGTTGGAATTGACCCAGCACCAAGAAAAATTCCTTATTGGAGCAAATTAATGATGGTCTTAATTGCTCTTGGACTTCATACGTTTTTTGCTTTAGCAATCATGCAATCTCGGACACCTGTTGGTGAAAGTTGGTATGCGCAAGTTCAGCCACCTTGGATTTTTGATTTATTGAAAGAAAATTACATCGGTGGTGGAATTGCCTGGGCCATTGGTGAAATCCCAACTTTAATGTTGGCGATATTGGTTGCAGTTCAATGGGCTAGAAGTGATGAACGAACTGCAAATCGCTTAGATCGAGCTGCGCAGCGTGATGGTGATCAAGAGCTTAAGGAATATAACGAGCGACTAGCCAGGCTAAACACCCGCGATCAAAACAATTAAAGGACTCGGTCTTTTAAGACTGGGAATTTATCCCGCCAGCTGTTTACTAAATCAAGATAGATATCGACAACTAATACGTCTTCACCAGTTCCAAGTTGTCCAATAACTTCACCCATTGGACTAACCACTAAGGAATTGCCGCCAAGTTCGTATTCATTATTTTGACCAACTTGATTACATGCAATTACCCAAGCTTGGTTTTCAATTGCACGAGCGGTATTTAAAA
>JBDLPR010000074.1:0-5140 GCA_039800985.1 Actinomycetota bacterium
CGCAAGAACTGCGAAGATGACCGTCGTGGTCAAAATTGCATCATGACCAATAAGGGCTGGGACACTTTGGTGGCCGCTGCCCCATTGCACGTAGCCGGCGTGCGTAAGCACTTTGTGGATCAACTAACGGATTCTGAATACGAAGCATTAGGCAAAGCTCTTGGCAAGATTGCTAAACACCTTGATGCCGAATTAGAAAATAGCTAACCACTTTGGCCAAATCCGATTTCGGGTTCAAAGTTGATAATGAACTTAAGCCCAAAAACTCTGACCTAAAACCCGTTGGGCGCGCAGGTGTTATTTCAACACCACATGGACAGATTCAAACACCAGCATTTATTCCAGTTGGCACTAAAGCCACCGTGAAATCCGTATTGCCTGAATCCATGAAAGATTTGGGCGCACAAGCACTACTTGCTAATGCCTATCACCTTTACCTGCAGCCAGGATCCAAGATTGTTGACCAAGCAGGTGGCGTTGGTAAATTTATGAACTGGCAAGGGCCAACTTTCACTGATAGCGGTGGCTTTCAAGTTTTAAGTCTTGGCGTTGGCTTTAAAAAAGTGCTAGCCATGGAATCTGTGACGGTTCAATCAGATGATGTAATCGCGGACAGCAAAGAACGCCTGGCGCACGTGGATGATGATGGAGTTACTTTCAAGTCTCATCTTGATGGCACCATGCACCGGTTCACCCCAGAGTTTTCAATGGAAGTCCAGCATGAATTAGGCGCCGACATAATGTTTGCCTTTGATGAGTGCACAACTTTGCTTAACACCCGTGAATACCAAGAAAAATCTCTAGAACGCACACGCCTTTGGGCGCTTCGCTGCATCACTGCCCATCAACAGTTAACGGCGCAGCGCAGTCATCGCCCATACCAAGCGCTCTTTGGCGTTATTCAAGGTGCGCAATACGAAGACCTTCGTCGAAAAGCTGCAACTGACTTAGGTGCCATGGATTTTGATGGATACGGTATCGGCGGGGCGCTTGATAAAGATGAACTTGGCACAATTGTTCGCTGGGTCACTGAAGAACTTCCAGAGAGTCGCCCTCGTCACTTGCTTGGCATCGGCGAACCTGAAGACATCTTTGTTGGTGTGGAAAATGGCGCTGATACTTTCGATTGTGTTTCAGCTTCTCGGGTTGCCAGAAATGCAGCTGTTTACTTCCCTACCGGCCGAGTTAACATTTCAAATGCCAAGTACCGAACTTCATTTGAGCAGTTAGTTCCAGGTTGTGCTTGCTACACCTGCTCTAACTACACCCAGGCTTACCTGCACCACTTAGTTCACGCCAAAGAAATGGCAGCTTCAACGCTGCTGACAATTCACAATGAATACTTCATCGTGAACCTAGTTGATCGAATTAGACAAAGTATTTTGGATGGCAATTTCTATGAATTCAAAGAAGAATTCTTAGGCCAATACAACTACCGTCGCGGTTAAATACTTTCGGTATGAGACACATAAGTAGTCTCGTTAGTCTTAACAAATGCCACCACTTGATAAGTAATCGGTAAGAGCACTACTTCAAGCATAGTTTTATAGAAGTAACCAACGACCACATAGTTAATAAAGTCGCCACCGGTCAAAATTCCATAGACCGCAATGGTGCAAAAAACTAATGTGTCAGCAAACTCGCCAACAACTGTTGAGCCGATTAGGCGAAGCCAGAGTGCACTTTCTTTAGTGCGCTGTTTTAGCTTGGCTAATACATATGAATTTAATATCTGACCAAGCAGAAAACCACAAACACTTGCAAAAACAATGCGTGGTACAAATCCCAAAATCGATTCAAATGCAGCTTGGTTTTCCCAGCCGGGGGCTGATGGTGACACTTGGATTAGTAGAAATGTGATTGCGGATAACACAGCCATCGCAAAGCCGACAAAAATAACTCTGCGAGCTGCCCTAAACCCATAGACCTCAGTTAATACGTCACCTGTGATGTACACCAGTGGGAAAAGAAATGCACCACCATCAACGATTAGTGGCCCAGCAGAAATTAATTTTGTTGCGCCGACATTAGAAATAATCAATAGGCCAACAAAAATGGCAGAAACAATCGGGAAATAACTTCCTGAAGTTACTGCGTAATTGGCACCAATAGTTTGAGTTTGGGTAGATCTGCTCACTGCATAATCTAACCACGTCACTAGTCTTATTCATGTGTCTGAAACTGCGATTAACCCGATTCAAACTCGAACCTTAAGAACTTTGGCAATTGCCCAAATTCTAAGTGGCATTGGTGTTGCTGGAACAGTTGCTGCAGGTTCGCTTCTGGTCACTTCGCTTGCCGGCTCAGAAACGTTAGCCGGAGTAGCTCAAACCTTTAGCGTTGCTGGCGCAGCGGCAATGGCGTTAGCGCTTGCAAACCTAACTCGTCGCGGTGGTCGTCGCCTAGCCTTAACCACCGGTTACACAATTGGTTCCATCGGCGCTTTGATTACCGTTATTGCTGGAACAAGTAGCTTGATCCCTTTAATTTTCCTTGGCACTTTCATGATTGGTGCCTCCTCGGCCGCTGGTTACCAAGCGCGATACGCAGCCATCGATTTAGCCCAAGAACACACAAGAGCAAGTTCGCTTTCGTATGTGGTTTGGGCATCGACGATTGGTTCAGTACTTGGTCCAAACTTGCTTGACCCAATTGGCAGCGTGGCATCTTCAGTTGGTTTACCTGCGCTAACTGGAACTTTTGCCTTGGCATCGATCTGCTTGATTTCATCAAGCTCTGTGATCTGGTTTCTGTTAAAGCCAGATCCTTACTTAACTAGCCTTGCTGGTACTGAGGAATTAAGCCCGCGAGTTTCAGTAAAGATCCCCTTTAGGGAAACGCTTGGCCACATCAAATCCAATTCAAATTCATTACTTGGCTTAGTGGCAATTGCGTCTGGTCATATTGCGATGGTTTCGGTGATGGTTATGACACCTGTACACATGAAACATGTTGATGTGTCACTGAGGATTATTGGGTTTGTGATCAGTGTTCACATTGCTGGTATGTATGCATTCTCGCCACTAGTTGGAAAACTCTCTGATCGAATTGGTCGTCAGCGCGTCCTTGTCGTTGCCGGATTTGTTTTATTGAGTTCAACTTTGATTTCCGGCACCGCTGCTGCCAACGACAGTGTTCAACTTGGAATAGGGCTATTTTTGCTTGGACTTGGTTGGTCTGGCACTTTAATTGCCGGTTCAACATTGCTCTCTGAGACTGTAAGCGACCATTACCGCGCTGCTGCCCAAGGTGTTTCAGATTTGGTAATGAACTTATCTGGAGCAATCGGTGGTGCCATTGCTGGTGTGGTGATCGCAACTCTTAGCTATGGCTGGCTCTGTGCGCTGGCTTCAATTCCAGTTGCCGCAATGGCTGCATTTGCAGCAAGTCGAATCAATAAATAATTACTTTGGTTGCTGCTGGGTGATGCAGTGAATGCCGCCACCACGGGCGAATATTTCTTTGGCATCAACTAACACGACTTTTCGACCCGGATAAGCCTTTTCCATTAATTCTTTGGCAACCTGATCACCTGGATCATCAAATGCACACAAAATGACTGCACCATTACATACGTAGTGATTGATGTAACTGTAATCAACCCAGCCTTCTTCATCTTCAATTGTTTGCGGGGCTGGAACGCCAATTATCTTAAATCCAGTTTCACTTAAAGTTTTTTCTACCTCTTTAGTCACTTCATAATCTGGGTGTGCTGGATTTAATTGTTGGTGATACAAAATTGTGTCTTCGTTGCAAAATGTGGCAACAATGTCGACATGACCCCTGGTTCCGAAGTCGTCATAATCTCTTGTGAGGCCACGCTTTAACCAAATAACTTGGTCAACTCCGAGTGTTCGCTTTAGTTCAGCTTCAACATCTGTTTTAGATAACTCTGGATTTCTACCTGGATCAAGTTGAACGGTTTCGGTGACCAATATGGTGCCAGCCCCGTTAACGTGAATGCCGCCACCTTCATTAGTCATCGGTGAATCGATTCGAGTTTGACCAGTGTTTTCCAAAATAGTTTTGGCAATCTGGCTGTCGTGATCCCATTTAGCCCAGTGCTGCGCTCCCCAGCCATTAAAAACCCAGTCAACTCCAGAAACTTTGCCAGTTTCATCTTTAACAAATGTTGGACCGATATCTCGCATCCAGGCATCGTCAAGATCAGCGATTAAGATTTCAACTCTTGGATCAAGCCATGCTTTGACCAGATCTTTATCTCGAGGGTCAACAACCATGGTGACGGGTTCAAATTCAATAATTGCATTGGCAACTTGCGCCCACGCTTTGTAAGCAGATTCAATTTCAGGATCACTTCCAGCTGCATAACTGGCAGATGGCCATGCCATCCAGGTGCGCTCGTGCGGTTGCCACTCAGCTGGCATTTGCCAATTCATACCCGAAAGCCTAACCAAATTCTGCTACGGTTACTTAAATCAACTACGAAGCCTCGTAACCGCCCTAATTGGTGCGCTTAGCAAGCGAGGTGAATGACTTGAACTCAACCGCTCCAGCCATTCCTGAAGTTTGGCATGAACCGACTATTTCATTTGAATACTTTCCGCCGAAAGATGCTGAAGGCGAATCAAAATTACTTTCCACAATCACCGAATTAAATAGCTACAAGCCTGACTTTGTTTCCGTTACTTATGGTGCAGGTGGCACCACACGCGATCGCACGATTCGTATTGCTAGTGAAATCATTAAAAACAACCACTGCCCAACTGTCGGCCACTTAACTTGTGTTAGCTCAACAAAAGATGAAATCACTGAAGTTCTTAAGGATTACCGAAGCGTTGGCATTAGTGGAATTCTGGCACTTCGCGGGGACCCTGTTGGTGGCCCAACGGCTCCTTGGGTGACCACACCTGGTGGCTTTGATTACGCCGATCAACTTGTTTCGCACATCGCCGATTTTGGTGGTTTTGATATTGGCGTTGCTGCCTTTCCTGATGTGCACCCGGCATCGAATGGAAACTTTGCCCAAGATATCGAAGTTCTGCTGAAAAAAGAACAACTCGGTGCAACTTTTGCAGTCACTCAATTCGTTTTTGATAGCGGACGCTACGAAGCCTTGGTTTCAGCACTTCGCAAGCGTGGCTCAAAACTTAAGGTCTATCCAGGCATCATGCCAGTT
>JBDLPR010000075.1:0-8204 GCA_039800985.1 Actinomycetota bacterium
TTATCGCACCACTCCAGCACTTTGGCAGCGCGATAATGAACCAGGCGGATTCGAATGGTTGATTGGTGATGATTCAGCGAATAATGTTTTTGCTTGGGCGCGGCATGGCCATGATGGCAAAGCCATAGTTTCGGTAACAAACTTCTCGCCAGTCGTTAGAGAAAAATACCAACTACCCCTTCCAAAAACTGGAAAGTGGCGCCAAGTATTAAATACTGATGATCTTAAATACGGTGGTTCAGGTGTTGGAAACGTTGCGAACATCGATCCAACTGCTGGTGATTACTACGGCAAACCAGCCAGTGCGTTAGTGACTTTGCCACCACTTGCAACCTGTTGGTATGTGCAAGACTAATTTTTAATTAGAAAAGTGCGTTAGCAAGTGCGGTTCTACCGCGAACAACAGCAGGGTCTGTTGGCCCAGCAATTTCGAAAAGTTCAACCAGGCGATCTCGAACTTGTTCGCGCTCTTTGCCAGCAGTTGCCTTAACTAATTCAATTAATCTGTTGAAGGCGCCAGCAAAATCATTCATCAAAAATTGTGCATCAGCTGCAGTTAATTGAGATTCAAGATCAGATGCGCTGGTATTCATAGCTGTTTCGAAATCGACGCCATCCATGCGCTTTAGTAATTGCACATTTAGTAAACCAATCTTGGCAATTGCATCATTTGGTGTTGAGGCCAGAACTAATTGGTAAGCGGCGATCGCACCATCCCAGTTACCTTGCTCAAGTGCCATTTCGGCTGCATCAAATCTTGGATCAGAAATTACTGGGGCTTCAGTAACTTCTGCTTGATCGCCGGCGACATTTCCACTTACACCAAGCTGTTTAGCTTGCTCTAAGACTGCATCAATTACTTGCTTAACCTGAGGGTATGGCTGAGCACCCTGGAAAAGTGGTGCCACTTGCCCGCCGATTGCCACAAACACTGTTGGGATCGATTGAACTTGAAATGCTGCACTTATTTGCGGTTCAGCATCAACATCGATTTTGGCTAAAACAAATTTTCCGTTGTATTCAAGAGCAAGTTGCTCCAGTACTGGTGACAATTGCTTACATGGTCCACACCATGTTGCCCATAAGTCAATGACAACTGGAACAGTTGCAGATTGCTTAATAACTAAGTTTTCAAATTCTGGTGTGGTGACATCGATTATCACTTGGGCAGCAATTGGGTTTGCTTGCTTTGTGGCTTCTACTTGGGCAGCTTTACTTTGAGCTTCGCGAGCGGCTGCAAGTGCGCCTAGGTCAACGGCGCCTTGAAGATTGCGCATTGGATTTTGGTTCACTTAATTACTCCAGAAGTTCTTTAATTTTTACGGTACGCGAATAACAAGGGCGTCACCTTGTCCGCTACCACCGCAAAGTGCAGCAGCGCCAAGACCACCACCACGACGTTTAAGTTCATTTGCCAAGTGCAACACAATTCTGGCGCCAGACATTCCAATTGGGTGACCAAGTGCGATAGCCCCACCATTTGGATTGACTTTTTCAGCAGCGACACCAAGTTCATTGATACTGACAAGTGATACCGCCGCAAATGCTTCATTAATTTCCAGCAGGTCAAGATCTGCTACTTTCACACCGGCTTTGTCGCAAGCTTTTTTGATCGCATTTGCTGGCTGAGCTTGAAGAGATGCATCTGGTCCAGCGACCATTCCATGGGCTTCAATATGAGCCAAAATTGGTAATCCAAGTTCTTTTGCTTTGGCTTCACTCATCACAATAACTGCGGCAGCGCCGTCAGAAATTTGTGACGATGATCCTGCTGTGATTGTGCCATCTTTTGCAAAGGCAGGTTTTAATGTGCCTAGAGTTTCAGTAGTTGTTTGAGCACGTATGCCTTCATCGGTTTTGAAAACTATTGGCTCGCCCTTGCGCTGCGGTATTTCAATTGGAGTAATTTCATTATCGAAAATTCCCTTTGCAGTTGCAGCAGCTGCTAATTGGTGCGATTTAGCCGAAAACTCATCTTGGGAATTTCTAGTTACGTAAGAATATTTAGCGTTGTATCTTTCAGTGGCTTCGCCCATACCCAACTGATCAATTGAACAATAAAGTCCATCTAGGGTCATGGAATCTTTCATATTCCAATCGCCATACTTAACACCCTCGCGACTGCCAACTAATAAATGTGGAGCTTGAGACATACTTTCCATGCCACCAGCAACCACTACATCCACTTCGCCAGCACGGATTAATTGATCCGCTAATGCAATTGCATTAATTCCAGAAAGACAAACTTTATTAACAGTTAAGGCCGGAACATCCATTCCAATGCCAGCTTTAATCGCTGCTTGGCGCGCGGTCATTTGACCAGCGCCTGCTTGAAGTACGTGGCCCATAATTACGTAGTCAACGTCACTTGCTTTCACGCCTGTTTTTTCTAAAGCGCCCTTGATTGCAAAGCCACCAAGGTCAGTAGCCGAGAAATCTTTAAGACTTCCTAATAATCGGCCAATTGCTGTGCGTGAGCCACCAACAATTACTGACATCTGTGTGCGCCCCTAATCGATAAATTGCAAATGTTAAGGAAAATCCCCTACTGTCACTTTAGCGATTGAATTAGGGGTTCAAATGCCAGCACCGCAAGAAGTCATAAACGACTTGGTAATTGGCGTGGACCATGTTGGCCTAGCTGTTAAAGATCTTGATCAAGCAATCATGTTTTGGCAAGAAAATTTTGGTGCCAAACTTCATTCGCGCGAATTTAACGCTGAACAGGATCTTGAAGAAGCTATGTTGGAATTTCAAGATGACAGCAAAATTCAATTACTCGCATCTGCAAACGCTGATTCCATAATTGGAAAATTCATTGCGAAACATGGTGAAGGAATGCAGCAACTTGCCCTTCAAGTAAGCAACCTCGAGCAAGCGATGAAATCTTTAGCTGATTCCCAAATTAGTTCGGTATACCCTACGCAAAAAAGGGGCTCAAATGGAACGTGGATAAACTTTATCCACCCGAAATACACCGGCGGCGTACTCATCGAACTTGTTGAATACCCGTCCTAAAAAAATAAAGGACAAATAAATGGCTAAATGGCGTTTGCTATTGACCACTCTTCCAGTTGTTGCAATAGTTCTAGGTCTTCGTTACTTAGTTCACGAAGTTGCAAACATTAACGATGTTGTCAGTTTCTCTGACGCAGGTGCGGTATTAACTGGTGCTTCGATCATTGTTGGTTTAATGCTTGGTGGCGTTATGGCTGACTACAAAGAATCTGAAAAACTTCCAGCAGCACTTGCTGGTGGATTATCTGGGTTTGAAGGTCTAGCAATAAAAGGTTTAGCAGTTAAAGACCTTGACTCTTCCTGGGTTCGTGCGCGTACTGCCAAAACTGGCACAGCAATTAACGAATGGCTTTACGGTCGCATCAGTGACGATGAAGTATTCGAAGCAACTAGTGACAATGCACAAATGATTGTTGACTTAGAAAAAGCCGGCGTGGCCACTCACTACTTAGCTAGGCTTTTCGTTGCTAACGGTGAAATGGGTGCGGCCCTTAGTCGCATGTCAGTAATTCGTAACACAAGTTTTATTAAAACAGGCTACGCTCTAATGGAACTTTTAATCACCATTGTTTTAGGCTTACTTGTCATTGTTGATTATCCAAAACCGACAGTGCAATGGGTAGTTTCAGGTGTATTAGCTGCTGCTTACTCATACTTAGTGCTACTAGTTAAGGATCTTGATAACCCGTTTGATTACGGTGCGAACAACGGACAAGGTTCAGCAGCTGATGTTGACCTATCTCCGTGGAAAAAAGTCTTTAACGGTTTGCAAAAGTAGCTAGCCAGTTTTCGATTGCAATTGTTGTTGCAATCGGATCTTCGATTGGCGGCAAGTGACCTGAGTTCGGTATTTGAACATAGGTTACTTGCCGCAATTTTTTTTCCATCAAAGAAAAATCATCAGCTGTACTGATCGAATCTTGAGTTCCGCGGATTAATAGCGTTGGCACATTCAGGCTTGCCAAAGTTTCAAAACTATCGACTCGTTTTGCCATTGCTTCTTGCAGCCAAGCAATCGATTCAGCCTTGGCTTCTCGCATCCAGTCTCTAACTTCTAATACAACATCAGGTCTATTTGCGTGAGTGAAATCGCCAACCACATTGGTAATCATTTGATCTGCAAAAAGGTCAACTTTTCCGCTCTCGCGCATTTGTGATGCAATTCGTAGCCGATTTTCTTTTGCAGCCTCAGTATCAGCTGAAGCTTTAGTGTCAACCAAAATTAGACCACTAATAATCTCTGGGTGCTTTTTAGCAAGCGCCATCGCCACATACCCGCCAAGTGAAATGCCACCAATTACAACTTTGACTAAACCTGCTTCAGTTACTAATTCGTAGATATCCTCGGCCAGAAAATCAAGACTTGGTTCGTCATTTCCAAGAGGGGTAAGACCACATCCCCTTAAATCAGGAGTGATTACAAAATATGAATCGGCTAATTCATTTGCAACATCAAACCAAAGCCTGGCATCGAAAGGGAAAGGGTGAATTAAAACAATCGCTGGATAAGTGCTATCTCCCAAAACTTTCATCCCAGGAATCATGCAGAAGTTAACTTTCCAGTTAAGTCATCCCACTTTTGCATCGGGCCATTCCATTGCCAATCCAAAATTGGTAAATCAGGGCGAATTCGCTTTAGTGCTTCATCCCAAGCAATGCGCACAAATTTCTCGCCAACCCATAGATGTTTGCAATCAGCAATTCCAACAACCTCGCACTGTGGAACGATCGCGAATTTTTTTATGGCTTGTTCGGGAACAAGATATTCATCAAGTTCAGGGACTAAGGCAACTAATGGTCTTTGCGAATCAGCCCACTTCTTTAGATCTTCCTCGCGGCTCCACTTAAGCGGTGGACTGAACAAGACTGCACCCTGAACCGGATCCACATTGCCATGCATGATGGTCACGTCTGTTCCAAATGACCAGCCGACAAGCCAAATGTTTTCTAGTCCTCTACTAACTGCAAACTCAAGAGCAGCTTTTAAATCTAAACCTTCAGTGCGGCCTTCATCGTAAGTGCCTTCACTTGTTCCAGCCGAACTAGTTGTCCCGCGAAAATTAAATCTCAAGATTGCCACATCAGCTAATGCCGGTAAGCGCCAAGCAGCTTTGCGATATAGATGACTATCCATCATTCCGCCGCCAGTTGGATTTGGATGCAAACAAATTATTGTTGCCTTAGGAATGCCTGATTCCGGCATGGCTAATTCACCAACAAGTTTTAATCCATCATCTGTCACTAAAATTATTGCTTCACGCTTTGCTGGAAGCACACTGTTTGAGGAAAGGTCAGCCATTATTTGCCACCTGGTCTGCGGTGTGATCTCTTTTTCCAGCAAGCGGTGTGCCAATGACGTCGCTGCTCAACATCTTCTTGTGGCCAGGCAACAATGTGTGGAGTTGCTGGCTTGATTTCCATGTCACAACCAGGGCATCGATATTCTTTAACCGATGTTGCACCTGTTATGGACTGCACGATCCATTCACCATCGGTGTGCGTTTCCGCGCGACGATAACTGGATATTTTGATTTCACCTGGATCAGGGATTTCTTCACGTCGATTACGGCGGCCCATGAGATTAAGTTTAAATACTTCTAGAGTGCAAGTGGCGCATACTCATTGCGCCCCGTTGCTTTAGCAAGGGCTGATTGGCGATCGCGAAGAGTTGTTAAGCCAATTTCATCTATTGATTCAAATGGTCCACTAGGTAAGCCGCATCCAAGCTTCATTCCATTATTAATATCTGTTTTTGAAGCGTAACCACTTGTTTCCATCGCCACAGCATCACCAAGATATGCAGTTTCAAGTTCTACGAACACTGCCATTTTCAATTCAGTGTTATCACTTGTTGGGATTTCAAGTCGGGTGCTGTAATCATAAAAACCACCTCCGGTTTTGCGACCTTTGGCACCGTTTTCTAGCAGTGCAGTTAAGCCAAAGGCTGGCTTATGCAATTCGTTACCTGAATCGGCATAAATAGTTTTTAAGATTTCAACACAGGTATCGATACCGATTAGATCAATAAGCTCAAGTGGTCCCATTGGATACTTAGCCAAATCACGCATCGCACTATCGATTACTTCTCTACTTGCTATTCCTGAATCTACAATTTGAACCGCGTGATTTAAATAAACTAAAAGTAATTTATTGACGATAAATCCAGGTTGATCGCTCACTTGCGCCACGTACTTACCAAGTTTTCGTCCAACCTCAAGTGCTTCAGAGATTGCATCGCTAGAAGTGAATTCAGTATTAATTAATTCAACAAATTTCTGCACGGGTGCGGGATTAAAAAAGTGAAACCCAAGAACATTTTCTGGGCGCTTTGTTGACTTTGCAATCTGCGTTACTGAAAGACTTGAAGTATTACTTGCCAAAATCGCACTTGGTTTGGTTACTTCATCCAGTTTGCTAAAGATTTCTTTTTTAAGATTTATCAGTTCAGGCGCGGCTTCAACTACCAGGTCACAGTTACCTAATGCAGCAAAGTCAGTATTCCAGGTGATTCGCTGTTGAATTTGATCCGTTTCACTTTGGGTGCGCTTACCTTTTTCAACGGCGCGATTTAGTGACTTAGCTAGATTGGATTGGCCTAAAGCAACTGCTGAATCACTTTCAGCTATACCAACAACGTCAAACCCACTGGATGCGAATACTTCGACAATGCCAGCACCCATGATGCCAAGGCCTACGACTCCGATTTGCTTCACGTTCTTTAGTCTTTCAGATCACATTTCGGTGTTATCACCGGCTAATTACTACTTAAAGTCTTGAGTTTTTTCGCGAACTATATTTGCCCCAAGTCTTGCAAGTTCCTTTTCAAATCCAACGTAACCACGATCAATATGTTCAACGGCGTGGACCACAGTTTCGCCATCAGCAACTAATCCAGCTAGCACTAAGCCTGCGCCTGCTCTAATGTCTGTTGCCTCAACGGGCGCGCCAGATAAATGTGTTTTACCGCGAACAAGTGCATGATGGCCATCAGTTCTAACTTCTGCTCCCAGCCTGCTTAATTCCTGAACGAATCTAAACCTTGCTTCAAATAAGTTTTCGGTAACCATCGCTTGACCTTCAGCAATTGAATTCAGAGCAATGAATTGTGGTTGTAGGTCAGTAGCAAATCCTGGATAAGGCAAAGTGACAATGTCCACTGCCTTTGGTCGCTTATCCATTGAAACTCTAAATCCATCAGCAACAATTGAAACGTGCGCGCCAGCTGAAGTTAATTTATCCAGCGCCAAAGAAATGTGATCTGGGTTTGCATTTGAAACCGTGATGTCACCTTGGGTAATTGTTGCAGCAACTGCCCAAGTTCCGGCAACAATTCGATCAGGCACAGTCGTATGTTCAACTGGGTTTAATTGCGCGACACCTGTGACAGTCAGCATGGAGGTGCCAATGCCTTCGATTTGCGCACCCATTTTTTCAAGCATCTGGCAGATATCGACAATTTCTGGTTCACGTGCTGCATTGTCAATAACAGTTTTACCTTTAGCCAGCACTGCAGCTGTTAGCAATGTTTCAGTAGCACCTACGCTTGGAAAATCTAAATAAACCTGAGTGCCAACTAGACCCGTGCCCGGAGCATGAACAACTAAGTAACCGTGGTCATTTGTAACTTGGGCGCCCATTCGCTCTAAGCCTGCAATGTGCATATCCAGTCCACGTGAACCAATTGCATCACCACCGGGAAGGGCTACATCGGCACTTCCAGTTCTTGCAACTAATGGCCCGAGCACAGCAATTGAAGCTCGCATTCTTCTAACTAGGTCATAGTCGGCGCGATGTTCAATTTTGTCTGGAACATCAATAACCGCAACTTCGGTTACTGGGTCATAAGTTACTTCGCAACCAAGTCGCCTTAATAACTCAGCCATGATCGTGACATCCAAAATATTTGGAACACTTTGAAGTGTGGTTTTTCCTGTTGCCAACAATGCAACGGCCATTAATTTCAGGCTGCTATTTTTCGCTCCGGTAACGCGAACTTGCCCTGCAAGCCGGTTACCACCTTGGATTCGAAAAACTTCCATAACTATTAGAGATTACCGCTATTCCCGCCAGTTACTAAGTCACTAAAGCCCGTAGGCTTAGGTCATGGTTAATTTAACTCGGATTTATACCCGCACTGGTGATGATGGCACAACCAATCTTGGCGACATGAGTCGCACAGGTAAGAA
>JBDLPR010000076.1:0-25041 GCA_039800985.1 Actinomycetota bacterium
GCTCGATCAATTTCTAATTCTGGATCAAATCTAACTGCGAATAATTCAAGCAATAAGTTAACGATTCCAACATTGGAAAGTAGAACTTGTTGTAAGTAGCCCTGACTAAACGGAATTCCGGCTTGGCGAAGGTAAGCAGCATATGCCCGAATCACCGCAACATTACGTGGGTGCAAGCCACCATGAGTTACTAGCGCATTGAAGCCATCGCTATCGACTTCCCCGTTCCAGGCAGCCATAAAGGTTTGGCAAAATCGAGCTGGCAATGTTTCCAGCGATGGTGCATTTGATTCATCAAAGCCAATTCCAAAGTCGTATACCCAAGCAACAGGCTTGCCTTTGCGACGCAAATCATATGCTCGCTCATCAATAACTTCTATCCCAAGATCATGAAGCATCGGTAAGACTGAAGAAAGAGTTATTGGATCGCCAACTCGATAAATAGTGAAGCGTCTTGTGCCATCTTCATCTAGGGCAGGTTCATACATTGAAACCTTGATTTGCCCGGGGTTTTGACTTTCAATTTCCTCAAGTACTTTAAGGTGCCCAACAGCATTGCTCGCAGAAATATCTTCTTTGAAGGATTCAGGAAATGACTCGCCCCAAGTGCGAAGCAAGCTAACTGCTTGTTCTTCACCAAGTTGATCAACTAAAGCTTCAGCAAAGTCGTCTTCCCAGAATCTGGTTGCATCGGCAAGCTTCGCTTCCAGTTCATCAACATCAACGCTTGGCACACTTGCACCACGTGGCATGCGGACGACAAAATGCAGCCTTGCTAGCACTGATTCAGAAACGCGAGCTGAGTGATCAACGCTTTCGGCACCATATGCGTCAAGCAAAATATTTTCCATTCGAAGACGCACTTCAGTTGTGTAACGATCGCGCGGGAAGTAAACCAATGCCGAAACAAAGCGCCCAAACAATTCAGTTCTGGCAAAAAGCCGAACCTGGCGGCGTTCTTGGATCTGTAATACGCCTCTGGCAACATCTTCTAACTCAGTTGAGCTAATTTGGAAAAGCTCATCTCGTGGATAGGTGGCAATAAATTGCATTAAATCTTTACCGCTATGCGTATTAACGCCAAGGTCCATGGCTGTAACCACGTCATTAACTTTTTTAGCAAGCAATGGAATCGATGTTGCCGTATCGGTATAAGCCGAACCAGTAAATAAGCCAACAAATCTATGTTCACCGATAATTTGACCGCTGGAATCAACTTCACGGATACCGATGTAATCCATAAACGTTGGCCTGTGGACTGTGGAGCGATTACTAGATTTGGTCACCAAAACTATTGGTGAATCAACCGAGCCTTGCATTAGGTAGTTTGCTGAAGCTGAAGTTTCTTTGTCGTTTCTTGAAATACCTAGAGCGGTCCCAGGGATTGTTGATACAGATCCCCCGCTTACTTTGTTATGTGAATACCCAAGAAATGTGAAGTGATCATCATCGAGCCAGCGAACAAAATCTGATGCAATTTTTTTATCTTCGGTTGAGTAAAAAGAAGATGTATCGATTGCTGTAATAACTGTTTGCGCTGCTTGGCGCATTGCAGACCAATCAGAAACTGCTACCCGTACATCTTCTAGAATTTGAAGTACTTTATTGGTGATTTCGTTTAATTCCGCTGGATTTGTCTCGCGATCAATTTCAACACAAATCCAAGATTCAACAGTTGCATCTTTAGGTAAAGTTCCTTGGCCAGAAAAGTCTGTCGATAGAACTTCAACCAATCGACCTTTTTTATCGCGTTGCACTAAGAATCGTGGGTGCATGATTAAATGAACGCCGCGCTGTTGAAGGTTTAGTGCTGCTGCAACTGAGTCCACCAAGAAAGGTTTGTCATCAGTTACCAACTGAACAATTGTGTGACTTGAATTCCAACCTGTGGTTTCTTGCGATGGTGCAAAAGTAACTACTTTGGCACTTCCTAATTCGCGTTCACTTCCAAGTTCAAAGTGCGCTGAAATTAGTGCTGCTAAATCTTGAGGATTTCGTCCTACTAAATCAACAGGAGCTACTAAATGAAAGTAATCTTCAATGATTGATTGAAATTGTTTTGGGACAAGTTCGCTAACTTTCGCTAGCAATTCGTGACGAGCATCTTCTAACCGAATAGAACCGCGAGATGCCATATCGGACACGATGGAATGCCTCCCAAGAAATTCTTTCCACGTTGAATGAATTTAAATTAAGCCTAGCAAGGGCCAAAGCGCATTAAATCCAGTGCCAGCGAATTGGCCAGGGGCTAGGTTCCCAGGATTTTCAGGCATGATTGATGCATGTCTGCTGACCTTATTTATGAATTCTTGCTTCCAGCAGCACCTAAAAAAGTCTTTGCCATGCTGACCGGCTCTGATTACTTGTCAGACAAGGTTTCCCATTCAGTCAAAGGAGCATTCGAAAAATCTGGAAATTCACCTAACTTTCAAATTCACATAACCCGAACTATTGATGGTGAACTTCCAGACATGGTTCGAAAATTTGTCGGCGATGAACTAAAAGTGATTGAAATTCAAAACTGGTCTGAACTTTCCCAAGAAGACTTTTTGGCTCAATTTGAACTGAAAATTAATAGCGCTCCTGTTGAAATAAAGGGAACCATAGCTTTGACCGGCGCTCAAAGTACTCAAGTTTTGATCAAGGTAAAAGTTAAAGTTAATGTCCCAATTTTCGGGGCGATGGCTGAGCCCCAGGTTGTAGCTAAACTCGAATCTGTTTTGCAAGACGAAGAGAAACTATGCAGCCAATGGATAGTCAAATAGCAATGTCTAAAATCGACATTGCTTGGCTGACTTCTCCAATTGGTCTTTCTATTACGTCAAAAGCGGCAGATTTTCCTGATTCATTCTCGGCTGTAACTAAATTACGACAATTGCATCCAGAGGTGAAGCCAGAATTAATTGGACAGGCTATAAGTCAAGCGAACCTAAAGTTAAAAGCCGACAAATCTGTTCCGAGTAATTTTCTTTTAACTGATGACGGTCTGCAGCAAGCCACTCGCCCTGCAGTTGCTAAATTTCGCGCTGAATATATTTCGAATAGATTCGGCCAGCAGCAAATTTTTGATCTTACGTGTGGATTGGGTTTTGATGCTTATTTCTTGGCTAAAGCTGGGCATAAAGTTATCTGTATTGAAAAAGATCCAGATGTTGCAGCAATAGCTTCACATAATCTAAAGAATTTAAATATTGAAGTGAGTAATGCTGATGCCAATACAGTCTCAATTCCAGAAAATACTCAATTAGTTTTTGTCGATCCAGCAAGGCGCAATCCAAGTGGTCCGCGCAATTTGTTTGGGCAAGCAAAGCGGATACTTGACCCAAATGATTGGTCCCCTAGTTGGGATTTTGTTAATCAATTGGCAAATAAATATCGCGTTATCGCAAAAGTTGCCCCTGGCATGAAAGAAGAAAAAATCAGTGATTGGGACGCTTACTGGATTAGTGCCGACGGTGACCTTGTGGAAACAATGCTCATTTCTGGTGGAACTGGAATTCGAAGTGCTGTACTTATAAGCGGTGATCAAGCAAAAGTAATTGAAGGTGGGCAAAAGTCACCAGCCAAACCACTGGGAAACTACTTGATAGTCCCAAATTCAGCTTTAATCAGGGCTTCGGCACTTAATTATCTGGCAGAAAAATATGATGCTGGATTGGTTAATGAACACATTGCCTGGTTAACCGCTGATTCACTTCAGGGGGATCTAGACAGGGCAGCTGCCCAGTTTTTCAAAATAACTTCTGTTGAAAAATTTAATGAAAAGACTCTTGCTAAATCCATTTCCTCATTGGCCCCAGGTTCTCTGACCGTTATGACCAGAGGCGTTGAACTTGAGACCGAATTACTCCGCAAGAAAATTCTTAAGCATCCAACTAAGGGTGGGCCAGAAGTTGTTCTTGCAATTTATCGTGATGACTTAGGCACAATTGCTCTTCTGTGCACGCGATTAACGGAGTTCAGCTAAATCTCTATCTAAGGCACTGATCGCCTCGGGACCAAGGCCGCAGCAGCCGCCGATTAATTTGGCACCTAACTTTGTCCACTCGTGAAGAATTTGGGTTGGCAAAGTTACGTGTCCTTCCCCAATCCAGCATCGACCGATTCCATCCCAAACTCTTCCGGCATTTGGATAAACAACAAGCGGAAGATCTGAAACCTCATTTAGTTTTGTAAAAAGCGAAGTCACAAATTCAGGCTTTGTACAGTTAACCCCAATTGCCACAATATTCTTGTGTTGAGAAACAGCTCTAGCTAGCGCTGAAATATCTTGGCCAGCACATGTGTGATCCCCATCCTTAGCACTCATGGTTATCCAAGCTGGGATGTTTGGATACTTTGCTAATACTTCAAGCAGAGCTTCGACTTCATCCAGATCTGGAATAGTTTCACAGGCAAATAAATCAGGATTCGCGCTCGCTAAAACTTCAATTCGCTCTTGATGAAAGTTAACTAGATCTTGATGGCTCACACCATAATTGCCGACATACTCTTGTCCGCCCCCAAGCACGGCGCCGTAAGGGCCAACACTTGCCGCAACCCAAACTTTTTCTTTCGCACTCTTGGCTACATCTTTGGCTAGTGAAATCGAAAGTCTCATCAAGTCATCGGATTGTTCGCTGGATAAACCAAATGCACCAAAGCCTTGGCGACTCGCTTGATACGAAGAAGTGATAATTACTCGGGCTCCCGCATCGACGTAATCCTGGTGCACGTCTGCAATTGCTGATGGTTCATCGCGAAGTAACCTGGCTGACCAAAGCTTGTCCGATAAATCGTGACCTCGTTTTTCAAGCTCGCCAGATAGCCCACCATCGATTGGCCATGGACCTGCTGATAAAAATGTTTCAAATTCGTTTGTCATTATTCAGTTACCTTACTAACTTCCATCGAAGAATCAGTTCCAAATTCAATTGGCGAAGGTGTTCTGCCTTTCCGCATCAATTCGCTGCCAAGTGCTGCAACCATGGCTCCGTTATCTGTGCAAAGTCCTGGGCGTGGAATGCGCAATGTGATTTTGTGTTCATCGCATCTTTCTTTGGCAACTGCACGCAACCTACTATTTGCTGCAACGCCGCCGCCAATGACCAAGGTACCGACTTCGTTTGTTAGACATGCATCGATGGCTTTACGAAGCAAGACATCGACAACGGCTTCCTGGAAGGACGCAGCCACATCATTAACCATTACTTGATTGCCTTTTTTGGTTTCTAATTCCACCCAGCGAGCCACTGCGGTTTTAAGTCCTGAGAACGAAACATCAAAACGGTGGCGCTCTAAGTCTTTGGGAGTTGTTAGTCCCCGAGGAAAATCAATTGCACTTGGATTTCCATCTTTGGCAGCGGCATCGATGTATGGACCGCCTGGGAATGGCAATCCAAGCACACGAGCAACTTTGTCAAAAGCTTCACCTGCAGCGTCATCAATTGTCTGGCCAAGCGGAGTAATGTCTTGGCTCACATCTGGAACCAATAACAATGATGAGTGACCACCAGAGACCAATAATGCAATACTGGGTTGATCTAAAAAACCGTGCTCCAATTGATCAACGCAAACATGCGCTGCCAAGTGATTCACTCCATAGATTGGTTTGTTTAGACCTACTGCCAACGCTTTTGCACTTGCCACGCCAACAAGTAGTGCGCCGGCAAGTCCAGGACCTGAAGTCACAGCTAAGGCATCAACATCGGATAGTTTGACACCAGCTTTTGTACAGGCTCTTTCAATTGTTGGAATCGTTGCCTCAAGATGAGCTCTGCTGGCTACTTCTGGAACTACACCACCAAAGCGAGCGTGTTCATTAACACTTGTAGCAACTTCATCGACTAAAAGTGTGTTTCCTCGAACAATCCCGATGCCAGTTTCATCACAAGAAGTTTCGATACCTAGTACTAATGGTTCACTCATGCCAACTTCTTTCGCATGACATCTGCATTAATCGACGGACCGTAATAGTTGCGTCTGACATCTATCCGCACAAATCCAGCAGCTTTATAAAGTTCAATTGCGGAATCATTGTCAGTTCGAACATCTAAGAAAAGTTCTCGCACCCCATGCGATACTGCAGTTTGCTCCAGCCAATTAAGCAATTGTTTTCCAAACCCTTGACGGTGATGGCTTCTTGCAATGGCGATCGTATTTATGTCACCTTCATGGCCAACAAATCTCAAAGATGCATATCCAATAACTTGATTTCCTTGTTCAAGCACTGCAACTTCACGCGATACAGGAACTTCAGCAAGTTCTTCAAGAAACATATCTCTTGACCAGGCTTCATTTGGGAAAAGGTCTAGTTCAATTTCCATTACGGCATCTAAGTCAGCCAATTTCATCGGTCTAATCATTACAAAACCGATTTTCTGTTTGTTGGTTCAACTGCGTCGGGTTTGCGCAAATAAAGGGGGCTAACCGGAAGTGTCTTCGCGCTTCCAGAGGCAAACAGCTGACCAAGTGAGCTTGCATTTAGCGTTAACTGCTTTCCATTAAGAACTTCTGGATAAAGAGCAACTGCAGGTCCAACAAATTGTGAGCCAAGGACTTGCTCAACAATTTCACTTGGCTTATTTACTTGAGGTTCGCCAATTCTGCCTTGATCGTATTTGGCCCAATAAAGTTCCTTCCTACGAGCATCTGTGACCACAACACATGGCTTGCCAAATTCAAAGGCAACTGCATCAAGTGAGCAAATCCCATACACCGGAATATTCAAAGCAAAACCAAGTGCTTGTGCTGTAGCAAGACCAACTCGAAGACCCGTATAAGGACCAGGGCCAACCCCAACCACAATGTCCGTTAAATCTTTAGCGGTCATCGAATTTTTATTTAATAACTCGGTAATTTTTGCTGAAGTTAATTCACCTTGAATTCCATGCTGGATATCGGTGAATTGATCAATAATTTCATTTGAATCAAGAAGTGCGATGGACACACCTACAGACGTATCTATGGCCAAAATCTTCATGACCACTCCGAAAAATCTAGTTCTTTCCAACGATCACCAAATGCGGCGATTTCAATGATCCGGTCCCCTGCAGATGGATCTACTTGAGATATTTCTGAAGATCTTTCAATGTCTATCTGTAGCCAGTCATCCGTTAGTGCGCCAATAAAAGAAGCGCCCCATTCCATAACCACAACTGCATTTGGATGATCTTCAAGATCCAAATCCATTAATTGCTCTGGGTTTTCCAGTCGATAAGCATCGATGTGAATTAATTCCGGATTATTGCCATTTGCTTTGTGAATCCGAGAAACAACAAAGGTTGGACTAGTAACAGCGCCAGATACTTTTAGACCTTGGCCCAAGCCTTGTGTGAATGTAGTTTTACCGGCACCTAATTGGCCATTTAGAACAATGTAATCTCCTGCACGCAATTGCTTTCCTAAATGCGCGCCAAAAGCGCGCATTTGATTTGCATCAGGAATTACAAATTTCACAGTTACCCGTTTAGATAATTACGGAAAACTCGCTGACCAATTCGTGTAACTATTTCGTAATTGATCGTCCCTGCGGCTTCTGCCCAATCATTGACACTTGGTTCACCGTTTGCTGGATCACCAAATAGGACTGCTTGATCGCCAGGTTTAACATTGGCATCGCCTATGTCTACAACAAATTGATCCATACAGACTCGACCTGAAATTGTGAATCTCTTGCCGTCAATTAATAACGGTCCTTTATTTGATGCCGCACGAGGAATGCCATCGGCATATCCAGCTGGAATTAATGCAAGTTTTGTTTGAGTCTTTGTGTGATATTGATGCGCGTATGAGACACCTGTACCTGCGGGAACATCTTTAATCAAAATAATTGGTGCACGAAGGCGCATCACTGGTTTCAGGTCATGCTCGGTTGCCTCGCCAACCTCGGGACTTGGCGAAATACCATAAATTGCTAAACCTGGTCGAACAAGATTGTTGTAGGTATGAGGTAGTCCAAGAGTTGCTGCAGAATTTGATAGATGCTTCACTTCTAATTCGAAATTTGCATCAGTTAACGCATCAACAGCGATTTTAAAATTATTAATTTGTTCACCAATTGTTGGATTACTTGGTTCATCGGCATATGCAAAGTGTGAGAAAACTCCAACAACTTTTACTTGACCTGATGATCGTGCTTGCTTAAGTGCACTGATTAAATTAGGTAGATCTTCAAGTGTGACGCCGTTTCGGCCAAGTCCGGTATCAATTTTGACCTGAACTCGTGCAGCTTTCCCTACTTTCCCAGCAGCTGCAGAAATGGCAAAAAGCGATTCAAGTGAATTGATACCAAGGTCAATATCTTTTGAAATACATTCTTCGAATCGATCGTCAAGAGTGTTCAGCCAGGTAAGAATTGGGCCAGATACTCCTGCATTACGAAGATCGATTGCCTCTTCAATGAGCGCAGTTGCTAACCAGTCTGCTCCACCGCGCTTTGCTGCCTGCGCACTTTGCACAAGACCGTGACCATAAGCATTGGCTTTAACAATTGCCATTAACGCCGGTCCATTTATTTTGCGTTTAAGTGTTTCAACGTTTCGGCTTAGTCGACCTAAGTCAATGTCCGCAGTTACATGATGTTGGGTCATCAAACTCACACTTTCTCAGCAATTACATAAGCAATAGCAACGGGTCCATCATGGCTTATCGAAATGTGCCAATTGGTCACACCAAGTTTGTCAGCGACCTCTTTAACTGAACCGCTAATTGTCACTTCAGGTGCACCGCCGTTACTAACTTCACAATCATGAAAGTGCATTCCTGCAGGAGCTTTAAGTGCTTTTGCAACAGCTTCTTTGACTGCAAATCTTCCAGCAAGTGACTGCAAAGCAAGCTCATGGCCCTCAGCACTTTTTTGTTCTGATTTAGTAAAAAGGCGATCTGCAATTCCTGGAGTGCGGTTGAGGACAGCTTCGAAGCGCGCTAAATCAACGACATCGACGCCGATTCCAATAATTGCCATGTATTAACTTTGCCCTGAATTTAGTTAAATTGCGAAATTCGCACCTGAATTAACAGGTTTATTCAACAGTTACGCTCTTTGCAAGGTTGCGCGGTTGATCTACGTCGTAACCTTTCACAGTCGCCATCTCACAGCTGAAAATCTGGAGTGGAACTGTGGCTAGCAGAGGTTGCATTAATGAAGGGCACTTAGGTAAACGCATAATGTGATCAGCAAATTCGTTGATCGATTCATCGCCTTCTTCGGCAAGCACAATTGTCTTTGCTCCACGAGCGCGAACCTCTTGGATATTTGAAACAATCTTGTCGTGCAATTCATCTTCCACAGGTGGCACAACAATGAAAATCGGAAGGCCATCTTCAATTAGTGCAATTGGGCCATGCTTTAGTTCACCAGCGGCAAATCCTTCGGCATGCATGTAAGCAAGTTCTTTAAGTTTTAGGGCGCCTTCAAGGGCAACGGGGAACCCCACGCTCCTGCCTAAGAAGAGAATTGAATTTGCTGAATGAATTTCTTCAGCAATTCGCTTTACACCTTGCGCTGTATCAAGAACTAAATCGATCTTGTTGGGCATGCTGGCAAGTTCCAGTGCGATTTCACTTGCTGCTTCCCCATAACCTGTGCCACGTGTTTGAGCTAAATACATGGCAAATAAATACAGTGCAACGATCTGGGTAAGGAATGCCTTGGTTGAGGCAACTGCAATTTCTGGTCCAGCGTGCGTATAAATAACCGCATCGCTTTCACGCGGAATTGTTGAGCCATTTGTATTGCAGATGGCTAATACTTTGGCACCTTGTTCCCGGGCATAACGCATAGCCATCAAAGTGTCCATGGTTTCGCCCGACTGACTGATGGCAACAACTAGAGTTTCATCGTTCAAAATTGGATCGCGGTATCTAAATTCGCTAGCCAATTCAACTTCAACTGGAACACGTGTCCAGTGTTCGATTGCATACTTCGCAATTAAACCTGCGTTATACGCAGTTCCACATGCTGTGATGATAATTTTTTTGATGCCTTTTAAGTACTTTTCATCAAGTGCCATGTCAGGCAAAGAAACTTTGCCAGTTAAATCAATTCGTCCCAGTAAGGTGTCCGATACCGCTTTTGGCTGTTCTGCAATTTCTTTGAGCATAAAAAGGTCATAACCACCTTTTTCTGCAGCTGCTGCATCCCAAGTAACTTCATACTCAACAACGTTTACCGGATTACCTTGGAAATCTGTGACTTCAATTGAATCTGGCGTGATTTCTACAACTTGATCTTGACCTAATTCAATGGCGTTGCGAGTGTGGGCGATAAAAGCTGAAACATCAGAGGCAAGGAAGTTTTCACCTTTTCCTCGACCAACAACTAGTGGTGAATTACGTCGAGCTGCAACAACCAAATCGGGTTTGTCGGCGCTGACCACAACCAATGTGAATGCACCGGTTAAAGACTGGCAAACTTCGCGAAGTGCATCACCCAAGTCCGGTGTGGTTTTAACTTGCTTGGCTAATAAGTGTGCAACCACCTCTGAGTCAGTTTGGCTACGTAAAGTGACGCCTTCAGCAATTAATTTGTCGCGCAAAACTGCAAAGTTTTCGATAATTCCGTTGTGAATGATCGCAATAGATCCATCTTCACTTAAATGTGGATGCGCGTTAACATCACTTGGCGCACCATGGGTTGCCCAGCGAGTGTGGCCAATACCAGTTGATGATTTTTGAAGTGGTGCTGCCGAAATATCAGCTTCTAAGTTTGCTAACTTGCCAGATTTTTTGCGTGATTCAATTTCACCATCCGCGACAATTGCAACGCCTGCCGAATCGTATCCACGGTATTCAAGTCGACGCAGACCTTCGATGACAACATCTAATGCTTGTTGCGGGCCAACATATCCAACGATTCCGCACATGTTTGTAAGTCTATCGCGAGCAGATTTTGATTAAGCAGAACCTAAAGACTGCAGGTGTCTTTAACAACCACGGCTAATTTATTTGCAATATCTTCGGCTTGATTTTGGGTTGCAGCTTCAACCATGACCCGGATAAGTGGCTCAGTTCCACTTGGGCGAAGTAGCACTCGTCCAGTCTCACCGAGCTCGGTTTCTGCTTGCTTGACTGCCGAAACTAACTTTTCATTGCTAACTTTTAATTTGTCTACGCCTTTAACGTTTACCAAAATTTGTGGAAGTCTAGAAACAATACTTGCTAATTCGCTAAGAGACTTGCCAGTTCGCTTCATTTCATTCATCACGTGAAGTGCCGTCAAAATGCCATCGCCAGTTGTGGCGTATTCGCTAAGGACAACGTGACCACTTTGTTCGCCACCAATTGTGAAGCCTTTTTCGCGCATGGCTTCAAGTACATAGCGATCACCAACGGCAGTTGCCACAACATCGATTTCAAGTTCGCGCATAGCAATTGTGAAACCTAGGTTAGACATAACCGTTGCGACCACAGTATTTCCAACAAGTGTTTGCCTGTCTTTGCGACCGCTTGCCAAGATTGCCAGAATTTGGTCGCCATCAACAAATGAGCCATCTTCAGCTACTGCTAGAAAACGATCTGCATCGCCATCATGGGCAACACCAAGATCTGCGCCATGTTCAGCAACTGCTGCAAATAAATCTTCCATATGAGTTGAACCGCAACCATCATTAATGTTCAAGCCATTTGGTTCACAGTGAATTGTGATTACTGTGGCACCGGCACGACGAAGTGTTTCTGGACCAATTAGTGCTGCTGACCCATTTGCACCATCAACGACAACTTTTAACCCAGCAAGCGAATTATCAATGCTGCCCAGAAGGTGATCGATGTATTTCTCAACAAGTTCAAAATCTTGACGGATTCGACCAACTGAAGCGCCAGTTGGCAGATTTGGATGAGTGTGCAGATGGCGTTCAATTGCATCTTCGACATCATCAGCAAGTTTTTGGCCACCACGAGCAAAGAATTTAATGCCGTTATCTGGCATTGCGTTATGGCTTGCTGAAAGCATCACACCAAGATCTGCGCCAGTTAAATCTGTTAAGAAAGCAACCGCAGGAGTTGGAACTACGCCAACATCAACGACATCAACACCAGCTGAAGCCAAACCGGCAGAAACTGCGGCCTGTAAAAATTCACCACTGATGCGCGGATCGCGACCAACAATTGCAAATGGTCGATCTGTTTTATGTGCAGCAAATTCGCCACTTTCAGCCAATACTTCTGCTGCGGCAACACCAAGTGAAGTTGCTAGTTCAGCAGTTAGTAGGCCATTCGCTAAACCGCGAACGCCATCGGTGCCAAAAAGGCGGTCCGACATGTTAACGCTTTGAGTACTGTGAAGCCTTGCGTGCTTTCTTCAGACCGTACTTCTTACGTTCGGTCACGCGTGCATCGCGAGTTAGGAAGCCAGCCTTCTTAAGATCTGGGCGGTTGCCTTCAACATCAATTTCATTTAGGCAACGTGCAACACCAAGACGAAGTGCACCAGCTTGACCTGAAATGCCACCGCCATCGATGCGTGCAATTACGTCGTAAGCACCTTCGAAGTTAAGGATCTTGAAAGGATCGTTAACTAATTGTTGGTGAACTTTATTTGGGAAGTAATCTTCAAGAGTGCGACCGTTGATTGTCCAACGACCTGTACCTGGAACGATACGAACACGTGCAACAGCTTCTTTACGACGACCAGTTCCGCCACCATTCTTCTGTGGTGCCTTGCGAGGTTCGCGAGGTGCAGCAGGAGTTTCTGAGGTGTATTCAGTTAACTCTTCTTCAACAGCTTCGAAGTCTTCGTTTAGTTCTGTTACTTGTGACATGTAGTTTTCGTTCCTTTTTCTTTAAATCTGTTCGCGGTGCTTACTGAGCAACCTGTGAGATAACAAATGGCTTTGGGTTCTGCGCTGCGTGTGGGTGTGATTCGCCTGCGTAAACCTTTAGCTTGCTAATTTGCTGATCGCTTAGCTTGTTATGCGGAAGCATTCCCTTAACCGCTTTTTCAATTGCGCGACGTGGGTTTGTTTCTAGAAGTTCGGTGTAGTTAGTTGCACGAAGACCGCCTGGGAAACCTGAGTGACGGTAATCAATCTTTGATTCCTTCTTAGTTCCAGTTAAGGCAACTTTTTCGGCGTTGATTACGATTACAAAATCGCCAGTGTCAACGTGTGATGCAAAGATTGGCTTGTGCTTACCACGTAGCAAAGTAGCAACTTGCACAGCAAGACGACCCAACACAACATCGGTTGCGTCAATAACATGCCATTCGCGAGTTACCTCGCCCGCTTTCGGTGTAAACGTGCGCACTTTTTTGCCTTCTTTTAGAACTTCGTGGTTTTTAAGATTTGTCGCATCTGGCCTTATTTTTAAAGCATTTGCGACTTCCAAAGATACCTTCCATATGGGCTTTGGGTCAAAATGAGTTTTACCCAAAAACCCATTGAAATCAGGATATTTTGCAGGTTGGTCTAAGAAATATCAGGATTAGCAAGGGGGCTTGCTACCCGTCCGAATCGCTCGCTTCGTCTTGCCTATTTTTAAGGGTTTTTGCGATCCGATCTGCATATTCGGATTCATGTGGATACTCAACTGCCACCAAAGTCAACGGATGGCCAGGAGCCATAAATACACCTGGATCTTTCACGGCGCTTTCTAGGTACTGCGCCAACCATTCTTTGGTTCGCTTCCCTTCACCTATTGAGATCAATGCCCCAACTAATGCGCGAACCATCGAATAACAGAATGCATCTGAAGTGATATCAACACGAATTAAGTCATCCTGACGAGTCCAGGTGAATTTTTGAAGATTTCGAATTGAACTGCCGAAATCAGTTTTGCGACAAAATGCCGAAAAATCGTGCAGGCCAAGAAGGACTTGGCTGGCTTCATTCATTGCATCAACATCTAAGTTACTGCGGTGCTGATAAACGCGTTCTCGGCTTAGTGGATCACGCAAGCCCTCTTTAATGAAATAGGTATAGCTACGTGAAAGGGCTGCGAATCTGGCATCGAAGTTTTGATCGGTATGAATTAAGGCCTTGATCACAACATCTTCATCCAAAATGGCATTTACTTTGTATGCCAAATCAGCAAGGCGCTCACTCCACTCAAGCGGAACATCTAGGTGCATAACTTGACCCGTGGCATGAACTCCGGCATCAGTTCTGCCAGCACATTGAACGATTGTTCTTGGCCCACGAATTATTTGAGTGAAAGCATCTTCAATACAACCTTGAACTGTGCGCTGATCTGGTTGCATCCCCCAGCCAGAAAAATCTTTGCCGTCATAGGCAACTTCACCGCGGATACGAATAAACCCCTCGGCCACATTTGTGACGAGGGGTTTATTCATTAGCTTTATTTAAGAAGTTACTACTTTGATTCTTCTTCAGTAGTTTCTTCTGCAACTTCAGCTGCTTCAGCTTCAATAGCTTCTACTTCTTCTGCTGCAGCTTCTTCTTCTGGTGTTTCAATAACTGCTTCTTCAACTACTTCAACTGGCGCCGGTGCTGCTGCCTTTGGAGCTGCAGCTGCCTTCTTTGTTGCTGCAGTTGCTTCACGAACAACAGCTTCAGCAAGTGGCTCAACTAGTTCGATGACTGCCATTGGAGCATTGTCACCCTTGCGAGGACCAATCTTGATGATGCGGGTGTAACCACCTTGACGGTGCTCAAAGCGCGGACCGATTTCAGTGAAAAGAGTGTGTACAACACCCTTGTCGCGGATAACGGTAAGAATGCGACGACGAGCAGCTAAGTCATTTTTCTTAGCGATAGTTACTAGACGTTCTGCTACTGGACGAAGGCGCTTAGCGCGAGCTTCGGTAGTAGTGATGCGACCATGTTCGAATAACGCAGTTGCAAGGTTTGCCAGAATTAAGCGCTCGTGTGATGGGCTACCGCCCATACGTGCACCTTTTGATGGTCTTGGCATCTTTTTCTCCTGTCAATTCACTTTCGAAAAGACGAGACAGCTTTAATTAAAGCTGCTCATCCTCTGCGAAACTCTGGTCGTCATCTGATGCTGCTTCTTCGCCAGAGGCTTCGAATACTTCATCTTCGTCGTCGTAATTATCGTCATATGCACTTGCGTATGTGCTCGGGTCAAACCCTGGAGGGCTGTCCTTAAGTGCAATACCCATTGAAGCTAATTTGTCTTTAACTTCATCGATTGACTTAGCACCGAAGTTGCGGATGTCCATTAGATCTGCTTCTGAACGTGAAATTAGTTCTCCAACAGTGTGGATACCTTCACGCTTTAGGCAGTTGTATGAACGAACAGTTAGGTCAAGAGCCTCAACTGGCATGTTAAGTTGTTCAGCTGCGAACTGGTCAGTTACTGATGGTCCGATTTCGATACCTTCAGCATCAACGTTTAGTTCGCGAGCTAGACCGAATAGTTCAACAAGAGTTGAGCCAGCAGATGCAACTGCGTCGCGTGGAGCAATTGAACCCTTGGTTTCAACATCTAGAACTAGTGAGTCAAAGTCGGTGCGCTGTTCAACACGAGTTGCTTCAACTTTGTAAGTCACCTTTAGAACTGGTGAGTAAATTGAGTCAACCGGAATGCGACCAATTTCGCCACCGCTTGCCTTGTTGTTAGCAGCAGAGATGTAACCGCGGCCTTGTTCAACCACGATTTCCATATCGATCTTGCCCTTGTCGTTAAGTGTTGCAAGGTAAAGATTTGGATTGTAGATTTCAACGCCTGCTGGTGGCTGGATGTCAGCTGCAGTTACAGCGCCAGCACCTTGCTTGCGTAAGTACATAACTACTGGTTCATCGAACTGTGAAGAAACCACTAGGTTCTTTAAGTTCAAAATGAATTCAGTTACATCTTCTTTAACACCTTCGATAGTGGTGAATTCGTGTAAGACGCCTTCAATCTTCACGCTGGTGATTGCAGCACCAGGGATAGATGAAAGTAACGTACGACGAAGTGAGTTACCTAGGGTGTATCCAAAGCCAGGTTCTAGCGGAGCTAGCACAAAGCGTGAACGGTTTTCGGAAATTACTTCTTCCGATAGTTGCGGGCGTACTGAGATCAGCACAGTTTCTTCCTTCCGGCGACAACCACTATTTGAAGTCGCAGTTTGTGGGGATAGTTATTACTTGGAGTAAAGTTCGACGATCAACTGTTCCTGGACCTGTGTATCAATTGCTTCACGGGCAGGAAGTGAGTGGACCAAAATGCGCATGCCAGCTGGGATAACTTCTAGCCATCCTGGAACTGTGCGTTCGCCAATTTCTGCATAAGCAACCTGGAACGGGGTTAGTTCCAAAGATGCCTTGCGTACTTCAACTACGTCGTTAGGGCTAACGCGGAATGACGGAATGTCTACCTTGTTGCCGTTAACAAGAATGTGACCGTGGCGCACAACTTGGCGAGCCATGTCGCGGCTTTTTGCAAAGCCAGCGCGGAACACAACATTGTCTAGACGTGATTCAAGAATGCGAAGTAGGTTTTCACCAGTCTTACCGTGCTTACGGCTAGCTTCTTCGTAGTAACCACGGAATTGCTTTTCAAGTACACCGTAGATACGTGCAGCTTTTTGCTTTTCACGCTTCTGTAGTAAGTACTCAGATTCCTTAGCGCGACCGCGGCCATGTTGACCTGGTGGGTAAGGACGACTTTCCATTGGACACTTCGGTGAATCACACTTAGAGCCCTTAAGGAATAACTTTGTTTTTTCGCGACGGCAACGCTTGCAGTCTGCTCCGGTATAACGAGCCATTTAATTGATCTCCTAAAACTAATTCGTCAGACGCGGCGGCGCTTTGGTGGGCGGCAGCCGTTGTGTGGGACTGGGGTCATATCTTGGATAGTTCCAACTTCTAGACCACTTGCCTGCAAAGAACGGATCGCAGTTTCGCGACCTGAACCTGGGCCTTTAACGAATACGTCTACTTTTTTCATACCGTGTTCCATTGCACGCTTTGCGGCAACTTCAGCTGCTTGCTGTGCTGCGAAAGGTGTGCTCTTACGGCTGCCTTTGAAACCAACTTGGCCAGCTGATGACCAAGAGATAACTGCGCCGGATGGATCAGTAATTGAAACGATGGTGTTGTTGAATGTGCTCTTGATGTAAGCCTGGCCTACAGCAACATTCTTCTTTTCTTTGCGACGAATTTTTTTCGCACCCGCCGCGGTAGCTTTCTTTGGAGGCATTGAAATCCTTTTTCTAATTAGAGGAAGTGTCAGGCAGCTAAATTACTTAGCGACCTTCTTCTTTCCAGCCACGGTCTTCTTTGGACCTTTACGGGTACGGGCATTGGTGTGGGTACGTTGTCCACGGACAGGTAATCCACGACGATGACGGATACCTTGGTATGAACCAATTTCAACCTTGCGGCGAATATCGGCTTGTACCTCGCGACGAAGGTCACCTTCAATTTTGAAGTGTGCTTCGATGTAGTCGCGCAACGGAACTAGTTGTTCATCCGTTAGGTCCTTGACTCGAAGATCTGGGCTGATACCGGTCGCGTTCAGAATTTCATCTGCGCGCGTACGGCCAATGCCATAGATATAGGTAAGTGCGATCTCTAGACGCTTTTCGCGTGGGAGGTCAACACCAACAAGGCGTGCCATCAGGCGTTACTCATTTCTTTTCTAGGTAAAGGTCTTGCACGTTCACCAGTCCTTGCCGCCTGACAAGGTCTCCGGCCTTTACGCCCCGGAGGTGTCGTTCCGTCATTACGCACGCGTAACGATCGGGATCGGGTGATCGTCTTTTATCGTCGAACTGTTAATTAACCCTGGCGTTGTTTATGACGTGGGTTTTCGCAAATGACCATAACAACACCATGACGACGAATGACTTTGCACTTGTCGCACATTGGTTTAACGGAGGGATTAACCTTCATTTTTCTTTACGTCCTGATCACTTGTAACGGTAAACAATTCGTCCACGAGTTAAGTCGTATGGAGATAACTCCACAACAACTTTGTCATCAGGAAGAATGCGAATGTAGTGCATGCGCATTTTTCCTGAAATGTGTGCAAGTACTTTGTGACCATTTTCAAGTTCTACGCGGAACATTGCGTTCGGCAGAGCTTCAGTGATGGTGCCTTCTAATTCGATGGCGCCGTCTTTTTTGGCCATATAGTTCTTGTACTCCCATGGATCGGGCTAATTACTTTTGTAAGAAGTCCGAAGGTCGATGTTACGGCAAAACCCACTAAAACATGAAATCCGCTAACCCCTACCCCACCAAAATAAGGGTTTTTCATCCAAGGGCTAAATGGCGCGTATAAATACAGTATTAAAGGCGCTCTGCCGGGCTTGAAATCCCATGAATCTTGAAATACTGCGCCCCACCATCATGAGCGGTTAAAACCCAGGGACCATCTTCAGTGATCGCAACTGTGTGTTCCCAGTGACTAGCTCTTGATCCATCATCTGTGACAACTGTCCAGTTATCAGCAAGAGTGTGTACATGCTTGGAACCCAGAGTAACCATCGGTTCGATCGCTAAAGCCATTCCAACTTGAAGTTCTGGACCAAAACCAGGTCGACCATAGTTTGGCACTGAAGGTTCCATATGCATTTTGGTGCCAATGCCATGTCCGGTGTATTCCTCAAGAATTCCATAATTACCTTCGGCACGAATGGAATTTTCAATTGCATGACCGATGTCGGTTAAGTGATTTCCAGCAACGCACTTAGCAAGACCAGCCCACATTGATTCACGGGTCACTGCACTTAGCTTTGATTGGGCAGCAATCTTTGTACCAATTTCAATTGTGATGGCCGAATCGCCATGCCAACCATCAACGATTGCGCCAAAGTCAACAGACAAAATGTCAGCATCGACAAGCGCGCGTTCGTTTGGAATTGCGTGCACGACTTCATCGTTAACTGATGAACAGATCACGGCTGGATATCCGTGGTATCCAAGAAATGATGGAGTTGCCCCGAAGCGTTTTAATTCTTCACGCGCAATTAAATCTAGATCGCCTGTTGTAACGCCAGGTACTGCTTCGCGCTCAATTCGGGCAAGGGTATCTGCCACAACAAGACCCGCTTTGCGCATCTTCAAGAATTGTTCGAAAGACTTAATTTCGAATTTGTCTTTGCGACCGAACATCAAACCCACTTAGTAAATAGGTCTCTAGATTAACGTCTGGCCAATCCATCCGCCATTTTCGCAACCAGGTGGAATTAAGAAAACTGCTGAACCAATAGGTGTTGTCCAGGTATTTAATGAATCCATACTTTCAAGTCTTTTTTGAATCTGCATAAATTGATGCAAGCTTGCCTGGAATGAAACGAAAATCAATCCTTCATCAACTTCTTGTGAACTAGAACTTTCTGTCCGATAGTTATATCCACGGCGATGAATCTTCATATTTTCCATCCGCGCTCTGCGCATGTGCGAATCGCCAGGAATAACTAGACCGTGGTGATCTTTCGCTTCAAAATCTGCAGGAGTGAACTCATGGCCCCCAGATAGTGGTGCACCACTTTTTATGTCGCGCCCAATGCTTTTACTTTTAAAATCTGGTGAAAGTGATTCCCATTTATCCAAATTCATTTGAATTCTTCTAATGACCATCAAAGTGCCACCAGCTGCTGGACCAGAATTTATCCAGACCGTTTGGTTGAATTCATCAGTATCAGGTTTGTAATTTGCCGTGCCATCCTTTTGTCCCATTAGATTGCGTGGCGTTTGGCCCGCGACTAAATCAACTCTTGGCAAGAAACCTGCTTGCTGCCAGTGCACATCAGCAAATGGCTTGGCATCAGTGACAAGTTCTCGAACCGCGTGATGAACTTTAACTAAATCATTTCCACAGATCTGAATAAGTAGATCCCCACCTGACCATCCTTCTTTTAATTGATCAATTGCGAGCGCAGGAATCTGATGAACCAATGGATCGCCCTTGGCCAGACTTGGACCAAACCCAAAGGTAATCGTCAGATTAGATTCTCCTTGGGCCAAAGTTTCTTCGTTATCAGCTAGCGCCGGTTGACCTTCCATTAACCGGGCAGCATCGGTTGTCCACACTCGCAACAATCGGCCTAAAGCAGCTGAGTTAGTTTCAGGTTTTAAGTTCAAAGCAACCCAGGTGGCATGTTCTTGTGGTTGACTTGCAATTCCTGATTGATGCTTGCCAAAGAATGGCTCAACAGAATCTGTTGAGCCATTCTTTTTTGCAGCACTCAAACCAACTGAAGTAGCAGCAACCGCTGCTGCCCCTACCCCAGCCTTAAGAATTGTTCGACGTGCGATTTCAGTCATTACATTCCTGACATGGAAGGTGATGGTTCACCTGAGTGGTAGTGCTCTTGTTCTAAGTTCACTACCTTTACTGGACCTGTAACTTCTAACTCTGATTTATCGTCAAAGATAAGCGTTATTGTTACTTCGCCACCGGCAGCAAGAGCTTCTTTCATGCCCATAAGCATGACGTGATTACCACCTGGTTTAAGAACGGCAGATTCACCATTTTTGATGAGTAAACCGCCCTCTTTTTTGCGCATCATGCCGTCTACCACTTCATGAATTTCAACCATTGGGGCAACGTCGGTCTTGCCACCGATAAGTGTCACATCATGACCTGTGTCATTGGTAAGTGTCATAAATGCACCAGTCATGAAAGTTCCATCTGGAGCAGCTGACATTTCATCGGTTGCTCGAATTACAACATCGGTTGCAACTGGAACATGTGAAGTTACGCTGACATCAGCACAAGCTGCGGTCAGTAAAACGGCAAACATGCCGAATATTAATTTTTTAAACATTATTAATCCTTTGTTAGTTGTTAAGAAAACGAGTTACACAACAACAAAAGGTGGCGCCCTAGAAGTCCGGGCATTTTTTAAGAATTGGTCTTGTAGAACTTTTATCTGCCAGAAATTTAAGGAAACTTTTGGTTCAATAGTTATGCGAAGTTGCGCCTTAAAAATTACCAGAGCTTTAAATAACCGAAGTTTCAACGCATCACCAATTTTGGTATCAAAAGCGTCGGCAATAGTTACTAAAAGTGGTGACAACCACATCATCAGCATTAGCACTAGGTCAAGTGGTCCCCAGATGGATGGAAAAAATAATTCACTTGAGTAATTAATGCTGTAGGTGGCGATGATGAAATGTGCCAGCAAAATCGACATCCCAACATAAGCACCAAGGATAAAGGCGGATTTAATCTTGGCTGCAAAAAAACTCATCACGGCGCAAAATACAAGTGCATGAATCAAATTGAAATAGTAGCCATCAGCAATTTGCGCGATCATGAACGCAGAAAACATCCAAAAAGTCGTCACTGCATGTTTGGTGACTGAGTAATTTTTTGGACTTAACTGACTCACGCTTTAAGCGTACTACTAGCCATTAATTGCTTGCATGATGCGGCCAGTGACCTCATAAACACTGCCTAGTCCATCAACTTCAACTAGGATTCCGCGTTTTGCATAAACATCAATAAGTGGTGCGGTTTGTTCGCCATAAACTTCTAGGCGTCGACGAATAACTTCTTCAGTGTCATCTGCGCGGCCTTGTTCTTGGGCCCTGTTCAGTAAGCGCTTAACAACTTCATTAGTGTCAGCAGTCAACACAATAACTTTGTCTAAATTTTTTCCAGAAAGCATGCCATCAAGTTCTAAAACTTGAGCAACAGTTCGCGGGTAGCCATCAAGCAAAAAGCCAACTTTTGCATCTGATTCTTTTAGACGATCGCGAACCATTCCATTGGTGACTGAATCAGGAACGTATTCACCTGCGTCCATAAACTTCTTTGCCTCTTGGCCAAGCGCGGTGTTCTGGGCAAGGTTTGACCGAAAAAGATCTCCGGTTGAAACGTGTGGAATGCCAAAGTGTTTTGCAATGAAAACAGCCTGGGTCCCCTTGCCAGCTCCTGGCGGACCCATAATTAAAAGGCGCATTACTTTAAGAAACCTTCATAGTTACGTTGTTGCAACTGGCTTTCAATTTGCTTGACCGTATCTAAGCCAACGCCAACCATAATCAAAAGGCTAGTACCACCGAAAATAAAACGCTGACCAACGCCCAAAACCGCAAATGCGATGTACGGGATTGTGGCAATTGCTGCCAAGTAAAGTGCGCCAGGAAGAGTGATTCGGTTGATTACAAACGCTAGGTAATCACTTGTTGGTTTACCGGCACGAATACCTGGAATGAAGCCACCGTATTTCTTCATATCATCTGCAACTTCAACTGGATTGAAAGTGATTGACACATAGAAGTAAGCAAAGAAAAGAATTAGCACAAAGTTTGTGATTAGGTATGCCGGACGTCCTGAGTTGAAATTAGTTGCCATCCACTGCGCCCAAGTTGCAGTTGAGCCAGTTAATTGAACAATTAATAGCGGCAAGTAAAGAAGTGAAGAAGCGAAAATAACTGGAATAACACCAGATTGGTTTACCTTAATTGGCAAGTAGGTTGAAGTTCCGCCGTATGAGCGACGTCCAACCATTCGCTTTGCATATTGAACCGGGATGCGACGCTGAGCTTGTTCGACGAAAACCACACCAGCGATAGTTGCAAAACCAATCACCATAGTTAGTAAAAACTTCAACGAGCCATCGATTTTCCAGATTGAACTTAGTTGACCCGGGAAAGTTGAAATGATAGAAGAGAAGATCAGAATTGACATGCCATTTCCAACACCACGGTCTGTGATTAATTCACCAAGCCACATAATGATTGAAGTACCAGCGGTCATAACGATGACCATAGTTAGCAAAATCTGAATCGACTGATCTGGAATTAATTGTTCAGCACAACCTTGGAATAACTGTCCAGGTGTGCGGGCAAGAGTCAAAATTGTTGTTGACTGCAAGATCGCAAGACCAATAGTTAAGTAACGGGTGTACTGAGTGATTTTTGCGCTTCCGGCTTGCCCTTCTTTTTTCAAAACTTCAAGGCGTGGAATAACGACTGTAAGTAATTGAATAATGATGCTTGCCGTGATGTAAGGCATGATGCCAAGTGCGAAAATCGATAATTGCAGTAATGCGCCACCGCTAAATAGATTGATCAAGCCATAAATACTGTTGTCTTGAACTTGAGCAATACAAGTTTGGATTGCCCCGTAGCTAACACCTGGTGTTGGAACTACGGAGCCCAAACGAAATAGCGTGATGATGCCAAAAGTAAACAGGATCTTCTTACGCAGATCGGGTGTGCGCAAAGCTGCGGCAAATGCACCTAACACGTTTCCTCCGGTTACTTTTGACTAACGTTTAATTTCTGGCTGTTTAGTACAGCGCAAAAACTAGATCTGGGTAGCTGACCCGCCAGCAGCGGCAATCTTGGTCTTTGCTGATTCGCTGAATGCATGTGCACTCACCTTTACAGCTACTGAGATTTCGCCCTGGCCAAGTACCTTTACTAGTTCGCCCTTGCGAACAGCGCCAGCTTTAACTAGATCTGCAACAGTTACTTCGCCACCCTTAGGGAATAGCGCGTTGATAGTTGCCACGTTAACTGCTTGGTATTCAGTACGGAATGCGTTCTTGAAACCTTTAAGTTTTGGAGTACGCATGTGTAGTGGCATCTGGCCACCTTCGAAACGTTCCGGAACTTGGTAACGAGCTTTAGTACCTTTAGTACCGCGACCTGCAGTCTTGCCCTTTGAACCTTCACCACGACCGACGCGAGTCTTTGCAGTTTTTGAACCTGGGTTTGGACGTAAGTGATGAACTTTAAGTGTCATTGTTACTTAACCTCTTCGACGCTAACTAAGTGACGAACGGTGTTAACCATGCCACGAATTTCAGGACGATCTTCTTGGATTGCAGTATCGCCAATTCGCTTCAAGCCAAGTGAGCGCAGTGTTGCACGCTGATTTTGCTTTCCGCCAATTCCTGACTTCAACTGAGTTACTTTAATCTTTGCCATTAGTGAGCCACCTTTTCAGCAGATGCCTTAAGAAGTGCAGCTGGAGTCACATCTTCAACAGATAGACCACGACGCGCAGCAACAGTTTCTGGACGTTCAAGCATCTTCAGTGCTGCAACAGTTGCGTGCACAATGTTGATTGCGTTGTCTGATCCAAGTGACTTACTTAGTACGTCATGGATGCCAGCGCATTCAAGTACGGCGCGAACTGGACCACCAGCGATAACACCAGTACCAGCAGATGCTGGACGAAGCATTACAACGCCGGCTGCAGCTTCACCCTGCACTGGATGCGGGATGGTGCTTTGTACGCGAGGAACAGTGAAGAAACTCTTCTTTGCTTCTTCAACAGCTTTTGCGATTGCAGCTGGAACTTCTTTTGCTTTTCCGTAACCAACGCCAACTTTGCCTTCGCCATCGCCAACTACAACAAGTGCAGTGAAGCTAAAGCGACGACCACCCTTAACCACCTTTGATACGCGGTTAATGGTTACTACGCGTTCAACAAAAGCACTCTTTTCAGCAGCACCTTGTGCGCGACGGTCATCATTGCGACGTTCACGGCGTTCGCCGCGTTCGTTACCTTCACGATTATTAACAGCCATTTTCGTTTCCCCTTAGAACTCGAGGCCGCCCTCACGGGCGCCATCTGCCAGGGCCGCAATCCGGCCGTGATACTTATTTCCACCGCGATCAAACACAACAGATGAAACGCCTGCTGCCTTTGCGCGTGATGCTAAAAGCTTTCCAACTTCACGAGACTTATCTGACTTATCGCCAGATGCCTTCTTTAGTTCCTTTTCCATTGTTGAAGCAGCAGCAAGAGTCTTGCCTACTGTGTCATCAACGAGCTGAACCAAGATGTGACGAGCTGAACGGGTTACAACTAAACGTGGACGTTCTGTTGTACCAGTTAACTTCTTGCGAACACGAGAGTGACGACGCTTGCGCGCAATCGCTTTCTTGTTACCCGAACCTAATTTGGCTATGACAGACATGATTACTTCTTGCCAGCCTTTCCAGCCTTGCGACGAATAACTTCGTCTGAATAACGGACACCCTTTGCCTTGTATGGATCGGGTTTGCGCAATTTGCGCAGATTCGCTGCTACTTCGCCAACTTTTTGCTTGTCGATACCGACAACGTGCAACTTAGTTGGTGTTTCAACATTGAATGAGATGCCTTCAGGAGCTTCCACCTTGATTGGGTGGCTGTAACCAAGAGCGAATTCAAGACCATTTCCTTGAGCAGCTACACGGTA
>JBDLPR010000077.1:0-4006 GCA_039800985.1 Actinomycetota bacterium
GTTTTCGCATCTGTTCAGACAATTCAGACATTCAAGGACGAAGCTGATGCTGTTCGCATGGCTAACGATGTTGCTTATGGTCTAGCAGCATCAATCTGGTCAACAAATCACCAGAAAGTTATCCGCGTAAGTCAGGACATCGACTTTGGTCAGGTTTGGGTTAACTGCCACTTGGTACAGGTAGGTGAAATGCCTAACGGTGGTTTCAAGCATTCCGGTCACGGCAACGACCTTTCTGCTGAAGCACTAGAGGGTTACACCCGCGTGAAGCACGTAATGAGCTACACCGGTCGCTAAGACTAATTAACAAAAGCGGCGCTTAAATAATTCAAGCGCCGCTTTTGTATTTCTTGGGTTCAAGATTTGTCGCTAGGCTTGAACTTCCAATTACAAAGGCGACCAATGAATCTGAAGAACCGAGATTTCCTAAAGGAAACCGACTTCACGGCCCAAGAGTTCGAATACTTAATTGATCTTGCGATCGAACTAAAAGCCCAGAAAAAAGCGCGTAAAGAAAAACAACGCATGGTTGGTCGCAGTATTGCGTTAATTTTTGAAAAAACTTCAACTAGAACTAGATGCGCTTTTGAAGTCGCTGCTTTTGATCAAGGTGCTTTCACAACTTATTTAGATGGTTCATCATCACAAGTTGGCCATAAAGAATCCGTTGCCGACACTGCTCGAGTACTTTCGCGTTATTACGATGCAATTGAATACCGCGGGAATCAACAGGCACTTGTTGAAGAATTAGCACAATATGCTGACGTTCCGGTATATAACGGACTAACTGATGAATGGCATCCAACCCAGATGTTGGCCGACTTTATGACCATGATGGAACATTCAGGTAAGCGCCCTAAAGATATTGCTTTCACCTATGTTGGCGATGCCAGATCAAACATGGGTAATTCACTTCTTGTCACATCAGCACTATTAGGTGCAGATCTTCGAATTGCCTCACCTAAAAAGCTTTGGCCATCAACTGAAATTCAGGTGATCGCTAATGAACTTGCAAAAACTAGTGGGGCAAAGTTACTGCTTACTGAAGACATGGATGTAGCACTTCCTGGATCAGATTTTGTGCATACTGATGTTTGGGTTTCGATGGGTGAGTCTGAAGAAATTTGGAAAGAGCGAGTTGAACTACTTGGCAGTTACCAGGTGAACCACGAAGCTCTTGCTAAAACTGGTAACCCAAATGCGAAATTCATGCACTGTCTTCCAGGTTTTCATAATGAACAAACAACTGTTGGTCGCGCTATCGCAAATAAAACAGGTATGCACGAAGGTCTAGAAGTTTCGCATGATGTATTTGAAGGTCCTGCCAGTGTTGTTTTTGACCAAGCCGAAAATCGTTTACACACCATTAAGGCAATCATGGTTGCCACAATTGGTGACTAATTTACTGAAAGAAAAAGATGAGCAAACTATTTAGTCCGATTAAAGTTGGCGGCGTTGAAATTAAAAATCGTGCTTGGGTTGCACCGATGTGTCAGTACTCTGCAGTCAATGGCTTAATTCAAGATTGGCACGCAGTTAATTACGGTGCATACATCACAGGCGGAGCTGGCCTGGTAATGGTTGAAGCAACTGCGGTTAGGCCAGAAGGTCGAATCACACCAGGTTGCACTGGAATTTGGACTGATCAACAGGCACAAGTTCTTGCCGAAATTCCTCGCTTTGCACATCGTCATGGTGTTAAAGCAGGTATTCAACTAGCCCACGCTGGACGAAAAGCGTCTGTGTCAGCACCTTGGGAAGGTTTAACTCCGGTCGCGCATACTGACGGCGGATGGCAAACAGAAGCACCTTCTGCAGTTGCATTTGAAGGCTACCCTGAGCCAACTGAAATGACTTTAAGTGAGATAGCAAAATTAAAGGCTGACTTCGCTGCTGCAGCAGAACGTGCACTTTCAGCAGATTTTGATGTGATTGAAATACATTCAGCTCACGGATATTTACTTCATGAATTTTTGTCACCAATTTCAAATAAGCGCACCGATGAGTATGGTGGTTCATTTGAAAATCGAATTCGCTTATTGTGTGAAATCACAAGTGAAATTCGTTTGATTGTTCCTTCGTCGCATGCCTTATTCGTGCGAATTTCAGCAAGTGACTGGATTGATGGCGGTTGGGACATCGAGCAAAGTGTTGAACTTTGTCGCGAACTTAAGTCACGTGGTGTTGACCTTGTTGACGTTTCTTCAGCCGGTATTTCTCTAGCCCAAGAGATCAAACTCGGACCTGCCTACCAAACTCCGTTTGCTGAAAAAATCCATCAAGAGACCGGAATTTCAACAAGTGCTGTTGGTTCAATTACAACTGGCCCGCAAGCAGAAGAAATTTTGCAACGTGGTGATGTTGAAGCCGTAATGATTGGTCGAGCCATGCTTGCTAATCCACATTGGCCAGGACAAGCTGCCCATGATTTGGGCGAGCAACTTCCACTGCCAAACCAATATCTTCGTGCAGTTTTTAACTAACCTTTGGTTTGCTGGCTGCCAAGATTGATCCAATCAAGATTGTTGGGAAAGCCAGAAGCATCGTTGGCGTAATTTCTTCGCTTAGAATCACAATTCCTAAAATCACAGCTACTGCTGGATTGATATAAGTGATGATTGTGATTCGACTTGGACCAACTTCATCAACTGCCTTAAAGAGCAAAATGAATGCTAGAACTGTGCAAAGTAAGCCAAGGCCCACAACGCTAATTATTGTGTCGGCGGAAATTTGATCAACATATTTCCAAGAATCATTCATGAATTCGTACCCGACTATTGGTGCGTAAAAAGCCATTCCCATAAATTGCGACCAAGCCATAATTCCAATACTTGGCACATCACTTAACATCTGAGAAATGATTACCGGTCCCAGCGAGTAACCTAAAATCGCAAATCCAACAATGGCAACAGACCACCAATTGTCCGCCCGAATTTCAAAACCTACTAGCAGTGATACGCAAACTAGGCCAATCAATAAACCGCTGATGCGCTTTAGGTTCCAATGCTGATCCAAACCCATGCGGTGGGTGATGATGGCATTAACTATTGGCACCGAAGCAATCAGAAGTGCTGTTAAGGAACTAGAAATTCTTTGTTCGGCAACCCCTAGCACTCCAAATGGAATGGCCATCTCGATTAATGCAAACGTTAAAATCCCAGCTCGATGCGTCTTTATGACACCACCTTGACCCTGCTTGAAAGCCAACGGAAGCAAAATCAAGCTGCCCATAAGTAGCCGACTAAATACGACCATCGATGGTGAAATTTCTTCGACTGCAATTCGGATGAATAAATACGGAGTTCCCCAAATAAGTCCAAGTGCACCAATTAATAGCCAGCCGCGTTTTGTCATAGTGACGAGTTTAGGTGTGAGCAATTTGTCCAGTAATCTAGGGGGATTATGACTGAGCAAGTTTTTAATGATTCAGCCGATCCAAATGCAATGGACTTCAATGCCATTCAGGAAAAATGGCTGCCAATCTGGGATGAACTTGCACCTTTTAGATCTGGAAATCCAGATGATAAGCGTCCAAAGAAATATGTATTGGACATGTTTCCGTATCCATCTGGGGACCTACATATGGGTCACGCAGAAGCGTATGCACTTGGCGATGTAATCGCTCGATACTGGGCGCACAAAGGTTTTAACGTTATGCACCCAATTGGTTGGGATGCTTTTGGTCTTCCGGCAGAAAATGCAGCAATTAAACGAAATGAAAGCCCAGCAATTTGGACCTATGAAAACATTGCTGTTCAAAAAGCTTCAATGCGCAGGTATGCCTGTTCTTTTGACTGGGATCGTGTTTTAAATACTTGTGATCCTGAGTACTACAAGTGGAACCAGTGGTTCTTCCTGCAGATGTATAAACGAGGTCTTGCTTACCGCAAAGATTCGGCCGTTAACTGGTGCCCTTCTTGTCAGACTGTTTTGGCGAACGAACAGGTGGTTGCCGGGCTTTGTGAGCGCTGTGACTCACAAGTAACCAAAAAGAAACTTAATCAGT
>JBDLPR010000078.1:0-2601 GCA_039800985.1 Actinomycetota bacterium
TGGATCCTGGTAATTAACAGCAAATATTGCGCGCTGGAATAGGCTTCCCATCTCAACGCCACCATTACCGTCATAAGTGTTATTGGTTTGACCGTTGGCACTCTTGTCATCTGGGTAATCTAATTCGCGATTTTGTCCATCACCTGATCCAACGATCGAATACGTTGGCGACTGCTCACCAAAATAAATTCTTGGTTCATCTATTTGCAGTGCACCTGATGGTGGAACGTTTGATTCAAAGAACTTAGGTGATCCATCTGCGTTTGAGACGTTTTCGTAGGCAGCGACTACGCCGTAACCATGCGTAAACACCATTCGGTCGTTAAACCAGTTGCGCTGGCTATCTGGTATGCCATCAAGATTTACTTCGCGAACTGCAATTACAGTGCCACGCTTGACTTCATCTATTAGGTAGCGATCGATATCAAGAGAATCGGCAAACGCGTAGAAACCACGAATTTGTTGCAGGTTTCGATAGGTAGGTGAAAGCAAAGTTGGATCAAGTAACCGAATGTTTGAAAGTGTGGCGGCATCTTCAGTGAGTACCGCTTGATTTGGGTTATCAATAGCTGCATAGTCAGTTATTTGAACATTTTCAAGACCATAGGCAACTTTTGTCGCATCCAGATTTCGCTGAATGTAAGGTTCCTCGCGAGCTAATTCACTTGGCTTAACTTGGAACTGTTGAACAAAAGCTGGATAAATTCCACCGATGATTATTGATGAACCCAGCATGACCGCAAATGAAATGAAAGGCAGCGACCAGCCTGGGCGAATAAGTGAAACAAAGAAAAGGATTCCAGTGCCGATTGCGATGTAAATCAAAATATTTTTTGCGGGCACAAGTGCGTGCACATCTGTGTACTTAAGTCCAGTTATTAAAGAATCTGATTTAACAGCTAACGCAAAACGGTCTAAGTAGTAAGCAGCGGCTTTTAGCAGTGCAAGTAAGCCCAAGAAAATCATCAAGTGCTTGCGGGCATGGTTTGTTGCATGTGATGCAGCTGGGCGCAGCCCACCGTATAGATAATGAATTACAAAATTAATCACCATTGAGGCAATTAGGACAGTAAAAGCAAAACTTAAAACTGTGCGAAGGAATGGCAGTTCAAACACAAAGAATGAAATGTCTTTACCAAAATGTTGATCTACCTGATTAAACGGTTGAGAATTTTGCCAAAGTAAAAATGTCTTCCACTGCCCTGCAGCCGAAAAACCAACCAAGGCACCAAATATGGCTGGCGCGGCAATAAAAATGACTTTGCGGAATGAATCAAGTGCTTCACGGTAACGAGCAAGCGCAAAGTCAGCCGGTGTTTGCGGAACCTGCATCGGCCGCACTCGATAAGCCAAAGTTGCCGAGAGCCACAAAGCGAAACCAGCAACAGCACCGACTGCGAAAAACAGTATGACTTTAAGAATTAGTTGCTTGCTATAAACATCGGTTTGCCCTAAAACTTTGAACCACTGCCAGTCGCTGTAGAAGCCAGCAAAGATTGCAAAAAGGGTGAACGCACCAACGGCACTTGCTAGGAAAATACCGAATGGACTGTTCTTTTTATTTTTATTTCCGAAGTTAAATTGGCTCACATCTAAAGCCTACGTTGTCCATATGTGTGCTGATTACGGCAGACTAACCCTATGGAAACAAGCGAAAACCTTGAATCAATTCTGCGCGAAGTAGAGCAACATGTCAGCGCTGCAGGCTGGGACCAGCCCACACGCCTTTTTGCCTTAGTTTCCACGAAGGATCTAATGGCAAGTGACCCCGAAATCTCAGCTGAACTTGGACTAAGTGAAAGTCAGCCTCTGACTTCAATAGAGCAAGAGGTTTCAAGTGGGCAGGATTTGGAAGATTTACTTGCCACAATTGCTTGGCCAGATGAAGTCTTAGGTGCAGTGCTTGCCATTGAACGCATTATTTTGCCACCGAATGCAGAATCAAGCCTGCCCACAGATAACGAATCTGAATTGGTGGAAATCGCATCAAGTCACCCAGATAGGCGCGATGTTCGAATGCTTAGTGCAGTTCTTAGAAGCGGCTTAAATTTAAATGCCCTTAGGTACCGCGATCACGATGAACCCGATGCGGTAGCGATAGCTCCGAATCTAGTAGAGCGACTTAACGAAAGCCTCTTGGCAACTTTCGAAAGTTAATGCTTAGTTATCGCACTGACAAATTTGATCTTCAGAAAGACCGTGAAGTGCCTCTTCGACATGCTGGCCACAACCAGACCAAGTGAACTTTTTACATACTTCGCAAGTAACACGTTGACACATAATTTTTCCTATCTATCGAAGACAATCCTATTAATCACTTTTGTATTTCGCACGCAGGCAGTGATTTTCCTGCGTTGTAATCATTTATTGCGGTAACCGCCTGAGTTAAAGTTTCAACTGGGACAACGGTCAAACCATCTGGAATATTCCCAACAACCTCTTCGCAATTTAACTTTGGTGCTAAAAACAAAGTTGCCCCTACATTTTTGGCACCTTGTAACTTGTGCACAATGCCACCTATTGGCCCAACATTTCCATCGCCATCAATAGTTCCGGTTCCTGCAATTTGTTTACCTTGAGTAAGTGCACCTGGGGTAAGCA
>JBDLPR010000079.1:0-4280 GCA_039800985.1 Actinomycetota bacterium
CAGGAAATGAAACTGTCGATGGCATAAGCCTTCCGTCATACCGAGGCGATGCGGTTAATGGTTTGGAATTCACTGAACAATCACGTGTTCCAGATCCGATGCGCCTAGTTCAGACTTACCATGCAAGTGCTGCAGCGCTTAACTTAATTCGTGCTTTTACTCAAGGTGGTTACGCAGACCTTCGCCAAGTTCATGCTTGGAACCAAGACTTCGTTAGTGAATCAACTCCAGGTAAGCGCTATGAACAAATGGCTGCCGAAATTGATCGCGCCCTTTCATTTATGACAGCGTGTGGGGCAGACCCAGAGGAATTCCGCCGAGTTGATTTCTACGCTAGTCATGAAGCACTTTTACTTGATTACGAAAAGCCACTAACACGGGTTGATTCGCGTACCGGGAATCTTTACGACGTATCTGGTCACTTTGTTTGGATCGGCGAGCGCACTCGAAACCTTGATGGCGCACATGTTGATTTCGCGTCCAAGATTCAAAATCCAATTGGTGTAAAAGTTGGTCCAACGACAACTGATGAAGACCTGTTGGCCCTACTAAAGAAACTTGATCCGGAAAATAAACCAGGTCGCCTTATGCTGATCACTCGAATGGGGACTGGAAAGATTCGCGAAGTCTTGCCAAGGCTAATCGATGTCGTCACAAAATCAGGTCACCACGTAACTTGGGTTTGCGACCCAATGCATGGAAATACTCGCGAAGCAGCTTCTGGACATAAGACTCGATTATTTGATGACGTAATCGATGAAGTTAAAGGTTTCTTTGAAGTACATAAAGCCAAAGGAACACATCCTGGTGGAATTCACATCGAATTAACTGGTGATGATGTAACTGAATGTCTTGGCGGTATTTCAGGGGTTAGCGAAAGCGATCTACCGTTCCGCTATGAAACAGCTTGCGATCCAAGACTAAATCGGGTGCAGAGCTTGGAATTAGCATTCCAAGTTGCTGACATGCTTCGTAAATAATTTCTACTAAATAATTTTTATAGTTATTACTGACCCTTTGACCACTTTGCTTAATGCCGGTGGGTTTTGCGAGTAAACAATTTTAAATGGTGCGATTGGGAATTTATTTTCCTGATTAACTACAAATCCAGCCGCTTGAAGTATTGCAGTTGCTTCTTCAACTGACATACCAATTACATTTGGGACGTCAATTGGCTCGGCGCCCTTAGAAATTTGAATATTCACTACGGTGTCACGTTTCAAAATTGAACCAGGTGCGGGATCGGTTCCAGCAACTTTTCCGGATTCAACTGATTCAGCATAAATTTCTAAGGATTCACCGATCTTTAAATTCAAATCTTGCAAGATTTTTTCAACATCAGCAGGCGCCATTCCAACAACTTCGGCTGGAATTACATAACGTTCTTGGCCCTTGGAAACAAAAACTTGAATTGGATTATTTATTTTCGCTTTCTTGCCAGTTGCTGGTTCTGTTCGAATAATCTGGCCAGCTGGAATATCCTCAGAAAATTCTTCAATTTCAGTTATGCCAAGTTGTAATTCAGTTAGAGCTGGTGTGGCTTGTTCAATAGTCTGGCCAGTTAGGTCCGGAACTGGTTTATAACTGCCAGAAAAGTTGTACCAAAGAAGTACCGCTGCCATAAGCGCAATTAACAAACCGCCAGCTCTAAGTACGGTTTTAGATTTTGAAAAATTAAATTTATTGGCTTTCACCTGAATGCCTGAATCGCTTGACTGGGCAGAAGGTGGAATAACTTGGCCACCGCGAGGTGTGGTTGGTGGAAGTTGTGAACCACCATTAATTGGAAGGGCAGTTGTAAGTGATTCAGCTTGGGGCACTGCACTTAGCGCGCGAACTACACCCTCTTGGAATGCTTTGGCACTTGGCATTCGATTGTTGATATTTCTGGCAGTGGCACTTAGCACTAGGTGATCAACTGCAGGTGGCACATCTGGCTGCAAAATACTTGGTGCCTGAACGTCTTCGTTTACATGTCTGTAAGCAACGTCGATCGGCGTACCACCAGTAAAAGGAACTCGGCCAGTGACCATTTCATAAAGCAAAATTCCAGAAGAATAAACATCGGACCTGGCATCAACTGGATGTTGCTGAACTTGTTCTGGTGACAAATAAGCCATCGTGCCAAGCAGTACTGCACCAGTATTTGATGTTGCTGGTTGATCGGTAATTACTCTGGCCAAGCCAAAGTCAGTAACTTTAATTTGGCCATCGTTAGTGATTAAAACGTTTTCAGGTTTTATGTCGCGGTGCACAAATCCAGCGTCGTGCGCAGCCGACAACCCTGCTAAAACAGCTTTCATAATTTCAAGGGCGTGCGCGCTTGCAAATGGTCCATGTGCAGCTAATACTTCACGGATTGTTTTTCCGGGCACATATTCCATTACCAAGAAAGGGAAGCCAAGAGCCAGCCCTTGATCATGAACGGCCACCACATTTGGATGCATAAGTGCGGCACTGGCTTTTGCTTCATGCATAAAGCGCTCAACAAAACTTGGATCATTGGCAAGTGAGCCAGCCAAAATCTTGAGGGCGACAATTCGCCCAAGTTTTAGGTCAGTTGCTCGGTAAACATTAGCCATTCCACCGCGGGCAATTAATTCATCGACTTGGTAGCGATTTTCTAATACTTGGCCAACAAATGGATCTGAGGTTGGCAAAGTCATGAACTAATTCTAAAGATGGGTTGGAAATCTTCTTCGGATGCCACATCAGGTAGATTTCAAGTGATGGGAAAGTTTTCTTATATCGCGGTCTTAGTTGGCTGTCTGCTTGGTAGCGGTTGGCTTGAAAGCGTACTGCGCACAAGGGTTTATCGCAGATGGAAGCGATTAGTTCTCTCCATACTTCCAGTGCTTGTTTTGTTCACTTGCTGGGATATTTATGCAATCAGTGAAGGCCATTGGAAATTTGATCCACGTTATGTCACGGGAATTATTGCAGTAGCCAACGTCCCTCTTGAAGAGATCTTGTTCTTTATTGTGATTCCAATTTGTGCTGTTTTAACTCTCGAAGGCGTCCGCAGCACAAAGCCAAGCTGGAAAGTTGGCGATGAGCAATGACTTATACCCAAATTGCAGTAGTGGCTGCTGTGCTTGCAATTGTGATCGACATTCGCGTGATCAAATCTGCTGTTAGCACTCGAAAAGTTTTTTGGGTCAGTTACGCGATCATGATCTTTTTTCAACTTATAACAAATGGAATTTTGACTGGTGCTGGAATTGTTGAGTATTCAGGGATAAAAATTATTGGATCAGATACTCCAGTGGACTCACGTCCACCGTTTCTAGGCGATGGTCGAATTGCTTACGCCCCAGTTGAGGATCTTATTTTTGGGTTTGCGCTAATTGTGTTAACGCTTTCAATGTGGGTGCGTCTTGGTCGAAATGGCGTGCAGCGAGAACCGCTAGCGGGCCCGCCACGCTTTATACCAAGCCGGAAGCGCAACCGCTAGCCGCCTTGTTAGCGGCACAGTTGCCCGAACTTTAAAAACTTCATAATCGTTCTTGACTACTTCATCAACAATTCCACAATAAAGAATGCGTGCAGTTTCAATACATGGCTGAGCACTTGGGGCCAGCATTGATATCCCGATTCGAGATCTTTGCTCAAGATCTTTAACTCGATCAATTTGTTTTGCTAAAGCCATTTTTATTGCTGGGGTAGCGATTCGTTTCTCTAGATCAATCCGAGTCACCCCAAACTCAGCAAGTTCATCAAGTGGCAAATAAACCCGACCGCGATCTAGGTCCTCATTAACATCTCTAATGAAATTAGCTAGTTGAAATGCAACCCCAAGTTCCATTGCATGGTCGTATGCTTTTGGATCACTAGGTTCCAAAATCGGAACCATTTGCAATCCGATTACTGCAGCCGAACCGTAAACATACTCATATAGATCTTCATAGGTTCTGTATTCGGTGACAGTTAAATCCATAGTCATTGAATGAATAAATGCTTCGAAATGTGCTTTTGGTAAGTTCCAGCGCTTGATCGTATCTAGCACTGCCAAACAAACTGGATCATCGGTATTACCAGAATCAAAGTTTTCAAAGAATTTATTACTCCAAATTCGAAGCTCATCTGCTTTTTGACTTTCAGTCAGCGTGGAGCTTAGGTCATCGACAATTTCATCGGCATAACGCGCAAACCCATAAAGAGCATGAACATAAGGGCGCTTTTCTGGTGGAAGCAGCAGTGTTGCTAAATAGTAAGTTTTGCCGTGTTTCTTATTTAACTGTCGACATAATTCATATGATGCTTGAAGCGCAGGGTCGGTA
>JBDLPR010000080.1:0-17837 GCA_039800985.1 Actinomycetota bacterium
GCCAAAGTTGTGGCAAAGAAGTAATTACTTTGACAGTGTTTGGATCTAATCCAATTTCTTCTTGCGCTTCACGAAGGGCAGTTGCAATCAAATCATCATCTAGTTCTTCAACATGTCCGCCTGGAAATGCAGGCTGACCTGGATGATCAAAAAGATGCGCCGCTCGTTCAATGATCAAGATGTCTGCATCATCTTCGTTCGGAGCAAACAAAATTAATACTGCCGCCGTGCGCTCATAGTTTGGTGGAACCTCAAAATGTGAAAAGGTTTCCCTAGTCGTGCTAGCCAGGGCATTTTCAAAGTCAGCAAACCAAGCGGGCTTAGTCATTGGAATCACCGAGTTTTAATAGCTTTGTTGCAGCTTCTTTATCAGTTGGGCCTTCACCAAATGATGGACATATTTTTGCTAACGGGCAGGCACCACATGCAGGTTTACGCGAATGACAAATCCGACGACCAAAGAAAATTAATCGATGATTTAACATCGTCCAATCTTTTGGATCAAATAATTCCATAATGTCGAATTCAACTTTTACTGGATCGGTATTTGTCGTCCAACCAAGTCTTCTGGCAATTCGACCAACGTGTGTATCCACCGTGATTCCAGGTACACCAAAGGCATTGCCTAAAACAACGTTTGCGGTTTTACGACCAACACCAGGAAGTTTCACTAGTGATTCCATGTCACCTGGAACTTTGCCGTTGTGCTTTTCAAGAATTTCTGCAGCTAAGCCATGAATTGATGTTGCTTTATTTCGATAAAAACCAGTTGATTTAATTGCTTCTTCTAAATCTGCTCTTGGCGCGCTGGCTAATTTTTCTACCGTTGGATATTTCTTAAATAGCGCAGGAGTTACTTGATTGACTCGTTTATCGGTGCACTGCGCGCTTAACACCGTGGCAACTAATAACTGAAGTGGGTTTTTGAAATCTAATTCACATTTCGCATCAGGAAACACTTCACCCAAGATCCCATTTATTTTGCGGGCTCTTTTAATAAGTGCAGTGCGTGATTCAGTCACTTAACTAGCCTAAGTCGTTAACGCAGCGGCTAATAAACCTTATTTTGCACGCTTACTTAGTCGATCTAAATCTAAAAGCTCAACAGATCTGGTTTCTAATCGAATCCATCCGCGGCTAGCAAAATCAGCAAGTGCTTTATTAACTGTTTCGCGTGATGCGCCAACTAGTTGAGCAAGTTCTTCTTGAGTTAAATCGTGGTGAACAGATAAACCAGTTCCAGTTTTAGAACCAAACTTTTCGCCCAGTTCAAGGAGTGCCTTAGCAACGCGACCTGGAACATCAGCAAAAACTAAATCAGACATGGTTTCACTAGTTCGACGAAGCCGATGAGCTAATGCTTGTAATAAAGCTTGGGCAACTTCTGGACGATCTTGTAACCATGGTTTTAGATCACTATGACCTAATCCAAGAATTTCTGAATCAGTAACAGCTATTGCGGTTGATGTGCGAGGTCCTGGATCAAACAGTGAAAGTTCACCGAACATATCACCTGGGCCAAGCACCATAAATACTGACTCACGTCCATCACCAGATGCGTGACTTAATTTAACTTTTCCAGATTTAACTAGATAAAGACGATCGCCAGTCTGACCTTCTTGAAATAAAGTCTGACCTTTTTTAAGTTCTTGCAAAGACATTGACTTGCGAAGAGAAGTTGCAGCTTCATCGTCTAAAGCTTTGAAAAGGGGCGCATCTCTTAGATTCTCATCCATGTCGCACGCCCCTTTCCGTTAAACCTAAAACTGACTAGTTCTTAACTTCGACTACTACTTCAACTTCAACTGGAGCGTTAAGTGGAAGTTCGGCAACGCCTACAGCTGAGCGGGCATGTACACCTGAATCACCAAATGCAAGAGCAAACAATTCACTTGCGCCGTTGATTACAGGTGGAATTGCAGAAAACCCAGGCGCTACAGCAACGAAACCAACAACTTTAACTACTCGCACTACTTTGTCTAGATCGCCAATGACTGACTTGATTGCAGCTAGAGCGTTTAGTGCACACTGCTGAGCACACTTGTTTGCAGTTTCTGGATCTACTTCTGCGCCAACATGGCCAGCAGCAATTAGTTGTCCGGCAACACTTGGAAGTTGGCCAGAAGTGAATACAAGATTTCCACTCTTAACTGCTGGAATGTATGCAGCAACTGGAACTGCAACTTCCGGAAGAGTTAAACCTTTTTCAGCTAAACGACTTTCTACTGCACTCATTATTTATTCCTAATTCTTTGGTCTTTTAAAGTAAGCAACTAAATTTTCAGCATTCATTCCAGGGATAACGGCAACTAATTCCCAGCCGTCTTCACCGAAATTATCAAGGATTGCTTTTGTGTTATGAACTAACAGCGGCGCAGTTAGATATTCCCATTTAGTCATAATGAGACTCTACGGCAAAAGTAATTGCAATTAAAAATTGGCGTTAAGCACCAGTAACAAACGCCACTGGATCCAGGCGTTCGTAGTCAGTGCGAGCAGACATTAATAGTTCTCGCCATGAAGTTACATTTGATCGGCGACGAAGTAATGCGCGACGTTCACGTTCTGTCATGCCACCCCATACGCCAAACTCAATTTCATTATCAAGAGCATCAGCTAAACATTCGGTGCGAACTGTGCAGCCAGCGCAAATGATTTTTACCCGATTTTGGGCGGCACCCTGAACGAACAAAATATCCGGATCAGTATTTTTACAAGCTGCGTTGCGACTCCAGTCTGCATCCCACTTCACCCGAGTACACTCCTAAGAAATGTCGTTGAAAATTCAAATTAAGTAATTTTCAAACTGTATTTGTGTTAACTATTTAGGTACGCGGTAGTTGGTGTCAATACTTTTTTTGCAACAATTTTGAGCAATCTTTAATTCACAAATGCACTATTAGCAACAGTTTTAGCCAGAAATAACAAAGTAGTTATTTCTGGCAGACTTGTTGCATGAGTTCATTAAAAGACCAGATTCAATCTGATTTAACCGAAGCAATTAAAGGCAAGGATCAACTTCGGGCCGGCACACTTCGTATGGTTCTTGCGGCAATAACTAATGAAGAAGTTTCGGGTAAAGAAGCAAAAACTCTAAACGATCAAGAATTAATGACAGTACTTAATCGTGAAGCTAAGAAACGTAAAGAAGCTTCTGTTGCTTATGTTGATGCCAAGCGTCAAGATCTTGCCGATAAAGAAAATGCTGAATTAGCCGTAATTCAAAGTTATTTACCGGAAGCGCTAAGCGCCGATGCACTAGCAAAAATTATTTCTGATGCGGTTAACGAAGTTAAAGCCTCTGGTCAATCAGGACCATCTGCAATGGGTGCTGTAATGAAACTTGTAACACCGCAGGTAACTGGTCGCGCTGATGGCGGTCAAGTTGCAGCAGCTGTTAAAGCAGCGCTAGCAAATTAATTAATTTAATTAATACTGACTAAACAAAGTCAGGTAACACTCTTAATAATCGTTCAAGTGCTGCTTTTTCACCAATTGAAATTCGCACACCCTCACCACTAAATGGTCTAACTGCTACGGCTTGCGTTGCGCACGCAGCGGTAAATTCATCAACCCGGTCACCAAGCGGTAACCAAACAAAATTAGCTTGGCTAGCTGGAAGATTAAAACCAATTTCAGATAATTGCGATTCAAACCAAGTTCGCAACTTAACTAATTCTTCAACCCGGATAAATAATTCATCTTCGTATTCAAGAGATGCAACTGCTGCCACTTGGGCAATGTTTGAAACCCCAAATGGCACAGCAGTTTTTCGAACAGCTTCAGCAACATTCTCTGGCCCAATAAAGAAGCCAACGCGAAGCGAAGCTAAACCGTAAGCCTTTGAAAATGTGCGAAGAACACCAACATTCTTAAATTCGCGGAAGAAATCTAAGCCTTTTACCGACTTGTCATCTCGATTAAATTCAACGTAGGCCTCATCAATAACAACCAAGATGTCTTTTGGAACTTTAGTTAAAAACGCTTTTAGTTCTTCGTGATTAACCACTGATCCAGTTGGATTATTTGGCGTGCAGATCAATATAAGTCGAGTGTTTTCGGTGATGGCATTTAACATCGCTATTAAATCGTGTTCACCTGATTTAGTGATCGGAACTGCAACGGCTTTAGCGCCAACAATTTTGGTGATGATCGGATAAGCCTCAAATGAACGCCAAGCATAAATAACTTCATCACCTGGGCCAGCAACTGCTTGCATAATCTGTTGGCAAACACCAACTGATCCAGTACCGGTAGCAATTGTTTCTGGTCCAACATTAAATTTTTTAGCAAGTGCATTCGTTAACTCAGTAACAAACGGATCTGGGTAACGATTAATTTCTAAAGCGGCATCTGTAATTGCTTTGAGCACACTTGGCAATGGCTGTGTTGGGTTTTCATTGCTGGAAAGTTTGTAAGGGTCAAGACCAGAAACGCCAGCAACTTTCTTACCTGCTTTATAAGTTGGCAGGTCGGCAATTGCTGGTCTTATCTTTGGTTTATCAGACACAACTCAAAGCCTATGGCTAAAGACTAGGTAGTGACTAACTGACTAATTCGCGAATCGCTGCTTCAAAAAGTTCACCATGCTGGTCAACTTCAGACTCTTTAGTAGTTGGACACATTAATGCCATGTTGTGGAATGGTGTCATCAAAATTCCGCGATTACACATAAATAAATGCATAAATTCATCTAGTTCATCGTCACTAGCTTTCGCTGACGCAGTTCCATTAATAGGAGCAGGTTTAGCGAAGCGATACTCAGCGCGTGCACCAACCTGAGAAATACTCCATGGAACGTCATACTTTTCCAGTACTGCTTGAACTTGTTCGGTGTAGCGATCACAAAGTTTTTCCATTTTTTCAAATGCTTCTTCGGTTAAAACTTCACCTAAAGTTGCTCGCATTGCCGCCATCGAAAGTGAATTACCAGCAAGTGTTCCACCAACGCCGCCAACATCAATAATGTCTGCTTCTGGATGGGATTTAATTGCTGCAGCAACTTCATTAGTAATGCCATAGGCACCAGAAGGAATACCGGCGCCAATTGATTTACCAATAATAAAAATGTCTGGTTTTAGATGGTCGCGCTTAGTCATGCCGCCAAAACCTGCTGAGAAGGTGTGAGTTTCATCGATCATCAAAAGTGCGCCGTACTTGGTTGCAAGTTCTCGCAACCCAGATAAGAAACCAGGTTCAGGTAAAACGATGCCGATGTTGGTTAATGCAGGTTCAGTCAAAATTGCGGCAACGTCACCATTTTTCAATTCACGTTCAACAGCAGCTAAATCATTAAATTCAACAACTCTGGTTGTTTGATCAAGTGGAACAGGTGGCGCAACATTTCCTGGACGCGCAGTTGCATTTCCATTTTGATCTGGAACGGCAAAAGCTTCATCAACTGAACCGTGGTAACAATAAGCAAAAACTAAAATCTTGCTTTTACCTGTTGCCAGGCGAGCAAGTCTGATTGCCCATCTATTCGCATCGGTTGCAGTCAAGGTGAATGACCACAGCGGCATGCCAAAACGTCTTGTTAATTCTTTGCCAACCCACTGCGCATCATCAGTTGGCAACATAGTTGTGATGCCGCCATCATCCATAATTCGTTTAGCAATTGCTTTGCTACTGGCATCTGGTGAGTGACCGGCCATTGCACCTGTGTCACCCAGTGCAAAATCAATATAGGTGTGACCATCAACTGTGGTGATGGTGTTGCCATGCGCGGTATCTAAATAAAGCGGAAAGCCGCCTGACCATTTATTCATCCAGGTCATCGGTACGCCACCAAATAAATTGGTTGCTTCTTTATATAAAGCTAATGACTTTGGATTTCGTTCGATATAAGTTTTGCGTTCACGTTCAAGTAATTGAACAAGTTTTGCGCGGTTAATCGCCGGCACGTTAACACCCCTTTGTGGATGTTTTCATTCTGGCACAAACTTTTACGAATTAGCCATATCAACAAAGCGGCTGTAGTGGCCTTGGAATGCAGTAACCACGGTTGCAGTTGGACCGTTGCGGTGTTTAGCCAATATGAAGTCGGCTTCACCTGCTCGAGGTGATTCACGGTCGTAAACATCTTCGCGATGAAGCAAAATAACCATGTCAGCATCTTGTTCAAGCGATCCAGATTCACGAAGGTCAGAAAGCATTGGGCGCTTATCGGTACGTTGTTCTGGACCACGGTTTAACTGGCTGATTGCAACCACTGGGATTTCAAGTTCTTTAGCTAGCAACTTTAAGCTTCGGGAAAATTCAGAAACTTCAACCTGACGGCTTTCAACTTTGCGTCCACTAGACATCAATTGCATGTAGTCAAGAACTAAAAGTTTTAGATCGTAGCGCTGCTTTAATCGACGAGCTTTGGCTCTAATTTCCATCATGGTTAAGTTCGGTGAATCATCAATGAAAAGTGGTGCGCTGCTGATTTGGCTGCTCTTCATCGCAAGACGCTGCCATTCAGCATCACTTAGTGTTCCAGCACGCATGTTGCCAAGTGAAACTTGGGCTTCAGCTGAAAGCATGCGCATCGCAATTTCGTTGCGGCTCATTTCAAGTGAAAAGATCACAGAAGCCATGTTGTTTTTAATACTTGCAGCGCGAGCTAAATCTAAACCTAAAGTTGATTTACCGATCGCAGGACGTGCTGCCAAAATTACAAGTTGTCCTGGATGTAATCCGTGGGTTACTTCATCAAGACCAGCAAACCCAGTTGGCACACCAGCTTTAGCACCGCCATTACCTTCGATTGCTTCTAGTTCATTAAGCGTTAATGGAATGATGTCGTTAATTGGTGCGTAGTCTTCAGAAGTTCTTCGTGAAGTTACGTCATAAACTTCGGCTTGCGCTTTATCAACCAATAGATCAACTTCAGCATCACCTGCGTAACCCATCTGGGTAATGCGCGTGCCAGCTTCAACTAAGCGACGAAGAATTGCACGCTCAGTAACAATGCGTGAGTAGTAAGCCGCGTTAGCTGCAGTTGGCACACCTGCGACAAGAGTGTGCAGGTAAGACGCGCCACCAACATTTGCAAGCGATCCTGTTTTAGATAAGTAGTTTGAAACAGTGATTGCATCAGCTGGTTCACCGCGACCATAAATATCTAAAATCGCACCATAGATAGTTGCGTGTGCTGGTTTATAAAAATCAATTTCGCGAAGAGATTCAACAACATCAGCGATTGCATCTTTACTAAGTAACATCGCGCCAAGAACAGATTGTTCTGCAACTAAATCTTGAGGCGGAACAATCGTTCCATCCTCGTGATAGTTGCGCGGAATTTCCGCTACGCTCATGGCACTTTCCTTTTGATAAATACTTTTTTGTGGCCTAAATGCTAAAAAGCACTAGTAACCCGAGTATGACTTTATGTTCCTTGGCTGACAGTCTCAATGAGTCCTGTGGATAACTGTGTGGACAAAGTGTTGAAAAGCCTGTGTTTACAGCGTTTCTTACTGGGGATATCTTGTGGGGTCAGCACCGCAAAATCTCGAAAAGTGTTTATTTATCAGGCAAATTTAACCACAAGGATTGTGGGTAAAAATTAGTTGGCAACCAATATTCCGTCTTGTTTATCAGTTAAATGCTTGCGCATCTTTAGTCCCAATAGTCCCCCGGCTAACTGCCCAGCAACTAAAAGACCGATCCATTCGTAAGTTAAACCGTGTTGCAACATCACACCTGAGATTGCTGGGCCGATTGCGGCAGCTGTAACCCAAACCAGGGAATCTGCTGAGTTATAGCGACCTCTTAAGTGCTCTGGTGCCATGTCGTTGGTGATTGATGAACCGATCGTTGACCAAACCATTTCACCGACTGCAAATACACCCACACCAATAACGGCACCGAGGAGAGCTTTTTCGATACTTACGCCAAATCCAATAATTGCCCAACTAATTGCCCAGATGGTTCCAATTACCGCGATTGATTTTGTTCTACTTTTTCCATGTAAGCGGTTTATTACAAAAATTTGTCCGAGCACAATCACACCCGTATTAACTGCCCAGATCGGTCCAAGTTTGTTTACGTTAAGTCCACCGTATTCAGTAAGAAGTGGCGGTAGCCCTGCATCAAGTGCTGAGTAACCACAAGAAAGAAGTAAGAATTTAACACCTTGAATTTTCATGAAAGGTTTATCTTTTAATAATTCTTTAAAGCCCTCATCATCTTTACGATGCTCTTCAGGAATTGGGCCACCAGCTTGTCGCAAAGTTATAACAATCGAAAAGAAAACTAAGTAAGAAAATGCATCAAGAATAAATAATCTCGTGAAGCTTTCCGGAACATTTATGTCAACGATTAGTGAACTAATTAGACCGCCAAGGCCAAGGCCAAGGTTAAGCATCATAAAATGCATGCCAAACATTTTTTGACGAAACTCTTCAGAAACCATTCGAGCCATCATTGTGGTTTGTGGTGCCCAAATTCCCGCAGCACCAACCGTTACAAAGAATCCAACAAAGTAAGCAGCGCTAGCACTTCGAACTAATGACCATGATGCAACTGATAAAGCTTCAACCAAAATTGCAAACAACATAACTTTGCGCGGACCATATTTATCGACCAAAGTTCCAAAAATTGGTCCGACGGCTAACCCAACAACTGCCATCCAGGAAAGCACCAGTGATGCAGTGGTTAGTGAAAGATTTGCAATGCGATGCAAGTAAACGACAATAACTGTCAGGGTTAATCCGCCACCAAGGGAATTAAGAAGTGTGCCAAGCAGGAAACGCTTTGCTTGCGGCGCTAGTTCGTTAAACATGATTCCTAATTCTCAATTAATTCGAATTTACTTATTCAAATAAAAAGGGACAGATTTCTCTGCCCCACTTTTTACTTAAGAATTCACTTAAGTTTTTTAAGTGGAGAATAGGGGACTCGAACCCCTAACCCCTGCCTTGCAAAGGCAGTGCTCTACCAATTGAGCTAATTCCCCGAAGTTTTCACTTTAAGAGTGAAAATCTCGTTAGACCAAGATACTAACTTGTGGCCTGTGTCCACAATTCTTGCTCAGCCTTACTTGCTTCTACTTGTTGGTAGACCACATATCCCGCAAGGGCTAGTAGCGCTAGTGATAGCAACTTCTTCATGTTCTAACCTCCTTTATAGAAAAGCGTGGGCCTAGATGGACTTGAACCATCGACCTCTTCCTTATCAGGGAAGCGCTCTAACCAAGCTGAGCTATAGGCCCGTTATTTTCGGCCGTTGACCGAGTTATGAGATTACCGCAATTGCCTAAATCCCACAAAAATTGCTGTTATTCATCACTTTCGGCAGATTCAAGCACTTCTGCTGGTTCAGCGATTTTCAAACTTTCCAACTTCTTCAAAGTCGCTGCAGATGAACTAGCCACTGCTACAACTTCTTCGTCATCTTCAACCTTCATGAACGAAACACCCATGGTGTCCCTGCCAGCTGCGCGGATTTCAGAAACTTTAGTTCTGATCACAACACCATTGCTGGCAACTGCAAAGATTTCATCTTCGGCTTCACAAACAAGTGCACCAGCTAAGCCACCACGTTTTTCTGAAAGGCGCATTGCGCGAACACCTTGGGTGCCACGACCCTTAGCGTTCCATTCGTTCATCGCAGTGCGCTTAGCAAAACCACCATCAGTGATTGTCACAACAAATGCATCTGGGTAAGCAACGTGCATGCTTAGCAAATGATCTTCTTTGTTCTTGAAACGAATACCAATCACACCAGTGGCGCTTCGACCCATTGGGCGCAAAGTGTCATCACTTGCATTGAAGCGAACTGAGTTACCAAGTTTTGAAACAAGTAATAAATCGTCGTCATCAGAAATTAGCTGAGCTGAAACTACTGCGTCGTCATCTTTTAGGTTGATTGCAATTAACCCGGTGCTGCGATTTGAATCGTATTCAGAAAGCTTGGTTTTCTTAACTACGCCATTCTTGGTTGCAAGGACCAAGTAAGGTGCTTGTTCGTAATCGCGAAGATCAAGTACTTGGGCAACAAATTCCTCTTGGCTAAGAGATAACAAGTTAGCTACGTGTTGACCACGAGCATCGCGGCCAGCTTCAACAAGTTCGTGAGCTTTCACGCGGAATACCCGGCCCTTGTTGGTGAAGAACAAAATCCAGTGATGTGTTGTAGTGACAAATAGGTGTGTAACCACGTCATCTTGTTTAAGTGCTGCGCCTTTAACACCACGGCCACCACGTTTTTGTGCGCGGTATAAGGCAGCCTTAGTGCGCTTCACGTAACCATTTTGAGTAAGTGTTACAACAATAGGTTCTTCTGCAATTAAATCTTCTGTGGTGATGTTGTCATCTTCTGCAGCGACAATTTTTGTCTTGCGATCATCGCCAAAGCGATTAACTAGTTCTTCAAGTTCTTCACTGACGATCTTGTATTGGCGCTTAACGCTCTTCAAGATGTCTTTGTAGTCAGCGATTTCAGCCATCAACTTGTCGTGCTGTGATTGAAGTTCATTGCGTTCAAGTGCGGCAAGTTTACGAAGCTGCATATCAAGAATTGCTTGGGCTTGAATTTCATCGATTGTTAATAACTTCATCAAGCCGGCTTGGGCAGCAGAAGCAGATTCAGATGCGCGAATTAATTTGATCACGGCATCGATTGCTTCGATCGCCTTTAAAAGACCGATCAAAATGTGAACGCGTTCTTCAGCAATTCTTAGGCGGTATGCAGTTCGGCGAGCAATTACTTCAATCTGGTGATCGATCCAGTTGGTCACAAAAGCATCCAGAGAAAGTGTTCGTGGAACACCATCAACTAGAGCCAACATGTTGGCACCGAAATTGTCTTGAAGCTGGGTGTATTTAAAGAGGTTGTTTAGCACAACCTTTGGCACAGCATCTTTCTTAAGCACAACAACGATGCGCATACCGGTACGTGAACTTGATTCATCGATCAAGTCAGCGATGCCATTGATTTTGCCGGTGTCAACAAGTTCAGCAATACGTTCCATCAAGTTATCTGGATTAACTTGATAAGGAAGTTGGGTAATGACAATTACTGCTCGGCCGCGCTTATCTTCAGTAATTTCAGTGACTGCGCGCATGGTGACTGAGCCACGGCCAGTGCGATAGGCATCTTTGATTCCGTTGCGGCCAACGATCAATCCACCAGTTGGGAAATCTGGTCCGGTGATTCGTTCGGTTAATGCTTCAAGTAGTTCTTCACGAGTTGCATCTGGGTGATCTAATGCCCACTGAACACCGCTAGCAACTTCTTTTAAATTGTGTGGCGGAATGTTGGTAGCCATACCAACTGCGATACCTGATGAACCGTTAACTAAAAGATTTGGGAAGCGGCTTGGCAGAACTGTTGGTTCTAAATTCTTACCGTCATAGTTTGGAACAAAATCAACGGTCTCTTGATCGATGTCACGAACCATTTCCATGGCAAGTGGTGCCATGCGACATTCGGTGTAACGAGAAGCTGCAGCTGAGTCATTACCTGGTGAACCAAAGTTTCCTTGGCCTTGCACTAGCGGGTAACGAAGTGTCCAGCTTTGAGTTAAGCGAACTAAAGTGTCATAAATTGCTGAGTCGCCGTGTGGGTGGTACTGACCCATAACTTCACCGACAACGCGAGCACTCTTGCTAAATGCTTTGTCTGGCCGGTAGCCACCGTCATACATTGCATAAATCACGCGCCGGTGAACTGGCTTCAAACCATCGCGAACATCAGGCAATGCGCGAGAAACAATAACGCTCATCGCGTAGTTGATGTAAGACCTTTGCATTTCAACGTTAAGGTCAACCATTTCGATTTGATCAGTAGTTTGGTCAACTACCTGATCAGTTACCGGTACGGATTTTTTAGGTGTTTTTGGTTCGTCTTTTTTTGCCATTTAAATATCCAAGAACCTAACGTCAGCGGCATTGCGCTGAATAAATGAACGGCGGCTTTCCACATCTTCACCCATAAGTGTTGAGAAAAGTGCATCTGCTTGAGCAGCGTCATCAACGGTTATCTGTAATAAAACTCGACGCTCTGGATCCATTGTGGTTTCCCAAAGTTCTTCAGCATTCATTTCGCCAAGACCTTTGTAGCGCTGAATATCTTCTTGGCGAAGTTTCTTTCCGGCAGCCAAACCTGCCTCAACAACCGCGTCACGTTCACGATCACTGTATGCATATTCAGGTGCTTCACGGGACCATTTGATTTTGTAGAGTGGTGGTTGAGCTAAGTAAACATATCCGCCATCAACAAGTGGTTTCATGTAGCGGAATAAGAAAGTTAAAAGCAAAGTACGGATGTGTTGACCGTCAACGTCAGCATCAGCCATCAAAACCAATTTGTGGTAACGAAGTTTGTTGATATCAAAATCATCTTGAATGCCAGTACCAAATGCAGAAATGATTGCCTGCACTTCAGTGTTTTGTAATACGCGATCTAAACGAGTTTTTTCAACGTTAAGAATCTTTCCACGGATTGGAAGGATGGCTTGGGTGCGTGGATCGCGACCTTGACCAGCACTACCGCCAGCTGAGTCACCTTCAACAATGAATACTTCGCACTCACTTGGTTCATTACTTGAACAGTCTTTTAATTTTCCAGGTAAACCACTTGAACCAAGTAAACCTTTTCGGTTACGTGCAAGGTCGCGTGCTTTACGCGCAGCCATGCGAGCTGTTGCTGCCTGAACAGATTTGCGTGCAATGTCTTTGCCTTCACTTGGATTCTTTGCAAACCATTCAGCAAGTTGTTCGTTAACAATTTTTTGAACGAATGTTTTAGCTTCAGTGTTACCAAGTTTGGTTTTTGTTTGACCCTCGAACTGTGGTTCGCGAAGTTTCACTGAAACGATCGCAGCTAAGCCTTCACGGACATCGTCACCACTTAGGTTTGGATCCTTTTCTTTAAGAATGCTCCATTCGCGGGCGTACTTATTTACAAGCGAGGTAAGGGCGGTGCGGAAACCTTCTTCGTGGGTACCACCTTCAATGGTGTTAATGGTGTTAGCGAAGGTATAAACCGATTCGGTATAGGTGCTATTCCACTGCATTGCCACTTCAAGGCTTAATCCACGCTTTGAATCTTCAGCTGCAAAATGAATCACACTTGAATGGATCGGTTGTTTACGGGCATTGATGTGTGAAACGAAATCTGAAATGCCGCCGTCATACTTATAAGTAATCGACTTTGGACCAGATTCTTTTGGTTCAGCTTCAACATCATCTTCTATGACTTTTACACCTGGACGCTCGTCAGTTAAACGAATTGTTAGCCCACGGTTTAAAAATGCCATTTCTTGGAATCGACGTGAAAGTGTTTCAAAGTCATAAACGGTTGTTTCAAAAATGTCGCCATCGGCCCAGAAAGTTACTGATGTTCCAGTCTCTTCGGTCTTGGCACCTTTTTTAAGTGGTGCAACTGGTACGCCATGTTTGTATGACTGAGTGTGAATCGCACCTTCAGTTCGAACTACAACGTCAACTTTTTTTGAAAGTGCGTTAACAACTGAGACACCAACACCATGCAGACCACCAGAAACTGCATAACCGCCGCCGCCAAACTTTCCACCAGCGTGCAAAACGGTTAATACAACTTCAACGGCAGGCTTTCCTTCAGATGGAACGATGCCAACTGGAATACCGCGACCGTTATCAACGACGCGAACTGCGCCATCAGCTAATAAAGTGACATCAATTTCAGTACAGTAACCAGCTAAAGCTTCATCAACAGAGTTGTCGACAACTTCATAAACCATGTGGTGAAGACCGCGTTCACCGGTTGAACCGATGTACATACCGGGGCGTTTTCGTACGGCATCCAGGCCTTCAAGTACCTGAATGGCGCTTGCGTCATATGACACTAAAAAGGCCTTCCATTTGAGCCTGATTTTGCCCAAAATAGGCATAGAAATAAGGCTTTTTTGCAGTTTTTATGGTGCTCTTATTCTACCTGTTTTGGGTCTTTAAAGACACCCGAGATGGGTTAAAAATGGCTACCCGTAGGTGTCTCGGGGACCCCTTCCAGGGACGCTTCTTAGGCCATGTTTCCATGATGGTGCGGCTGGTCCGAGCACCTTAATTTCACTTAATCGGCCTTGTCCGATCTGTTCTTCAAGTTTTTTTTCAAGAGTTGGCAAAAGTAACTTCAATTGGGTGGCCCAAGCAGTCGAATCAGCTCTTAAAACCAGTGTTCCATCTTGCCCACTGGCATTTAGTTGGAATTCTTCGATTGAAATATGGTCGAAAATTTCATCCCCGACGATTTGTTGCCAGTTTGCTCGGAGTTTTCCAGTGGCAAGTTGCAGATCCCAGCCTTTATTCAAAATCAAGTTATCAATTAGTCCAGCGATTTTTGCTGGGTCGCGTTCATCAGGCCCAGAACCACTTCGTTGTTCGTCAACAAAAGTTTGGCGTTGTTGTGATTTAACAATTTTTGCACCAGTTTTAACTCGCGCTCTTGATAGAAGTGAGCGCAAGAATTCTTGTTGGTCTGCAGTTAACACGTTCTAGTTATCCTCTAACAAAATTTGTTCGCCCGCTAGTCCTTCAGGCAGGTCTTCAACCACAGCTGCAGTGATCAAGGTTTGTTCAACACCTTTTAATGCGCCAAGTAATCTAAGCCGGCGACGTTGATCTAGTTCAGCGAACACATCATCCAAAATTAAAATTGGATCGTCGTCATGTTCACGCAACACATTAAATGTTGCAAGCCGCATTGCAAGTGCGATACTCCATGACTGGCCGTGTGAAGCATAGCCTTTCGCTGGCATACCGCTTAATAGAATTTCTAATTCGTCTCGATGTGGTCCAACTAAAGTTAGCCCGCGTTCAATTTCATCTTTATGTCGATCTTGTAAAGCTAATTTAAATTGATCAGCAATATTATTTTTTTCGATTATTGATTTTGAAACATATTGAACATCAAGTGGTTCATGATCACCGCTCATAGTTGAACCATGTTCAGTGATGTATGGCCAAAGTTTTTCTAAAGAAATAAATCTTTGTTCAATAATTTGGGTGCCGTAATTAATTAATTGCTCATCCCAAACTTCTAAAGTTGCTTTTGCGGTTTCATTTAGTGGTCTGCGGCCAGCTGATTTAAGAAGTGCGTTGCGTTGTTTTAAAGTTCGCTCGTATTCATATCTAACGCCAGCAAATTTTGGAATTAATAAAGTGCTGAAATCATCCAAAAACTTTCGGCGCGCACCTGGATCACCCTTAACTAAGTCGAGGTCTTCAGGTGCGAAAACAACTGTGTTAACTAGGCCAAGTAAATCTCTGGGTTTGGTTAGTGCGCCATCGTTTAATAAAACTTTGTTACTGCCGGTTTGGTTAATGGTGATTTTGGCTGTTGCCACCCGGCCGTGTTTTTCAAATGATCCATGAATTTCCGCGCTGGTTTGGCCATGTTTAATAAGCGGTTGGTCTGTGGCAACCCGGTGGCTCCCAAGAGTGGCGAAGTAGTTGACCGCTTCAACAATGTTGGTTTTGCCTCGGCCGTTTCGGCCAACGATTGTCGTGGTGCTGCCAATAAAATTTAAATCAAGATTTGTGTGGTTTCGAAAATTATTTAGCGCAAGAGAATTTATGCGCATGTTTATTGCTGGCGGATAGGCATTAATAAATATTTGAAACTGTCATCTGAGTCAGCTCCAAATTCACTCGCACCAGTAATCACAGCTGGGCGAATTGGTGTGGTCATCGCAATAGTTGAAATTTGCGCATCGATTGCGTGAAGACCATCAAGCAAGAATTGGTGATTAAACGCGATTGAAATTTCTTCGCCGTTGTTTGTGGCTTCGATAACTTCTTGCGCGGCAGCAAGTTCGCCGCTGCCACCGCCGCCAAAAACAAGTGCTTCGTTTTTCTTAAAAGTAATTTTGATTGGAGCTTCACGATCTAAAACAAGCGCGACACGTTTTACTGAATCGATTAAGTCGCTTGTTTTAACTTGAGCAACGCTTGTTGATTCAGTTGGTAGAAGTGTGCGGTAAGGCGGGAAGTCGGCAGCCAAGATGCGACTTGTAGTTTGGCGACCGTTGCCAGCAATTCCAAATAAACCTTCATTGCTTGCGGCAAATGCAAGTGCAACTGATTCACTTGTTGCAAGTGACTTTGATGATTCATGTAAGAAGCGAGCTGGAATTAATGTGTGGGTTGAAATTGTTGTTGAAACTGGATTCCAATTAATTTCACGAACCGCTAAACGGTAACGGTCAGTTGAGGCCATTGTGATGACTGAACCTTCAACATCAATTTTGATACCAGTGAAGGCTGGAAGTGTTTCATCACGTGACGCTGCAGTTGCAACTTGAGCAATCGCGTTTGCGAATTCATCACCTGAAATGGTTCCACTAACTTCTGGCATAACTGGAAGTGGTGGGTATTCAGCAACCGGCATTGTTGGAATTGTGAAAGATGAACGACCACAAGTTATATCAACACGGTTTCCGTTAAGCGCGAATTGAATCTTTGCACTTGGAAGAGATTTGGTGATGTCTGCTAATAGTCGGCCTGGAACTAAAACTGTTCCTGGTTGTTCAACATCAGCATTAACATTTGCTTGGCCACTTACGTCTGCATCACTGCCAGATAAAACTAGGTTTGATTTTTCAGCTACTAAGTGCAGGCCAGTTAATAGTGGTTGGGTTGATTTACTTGGAAGAGTTCTGGATGCCCAAGTAACTGCCTCAGCCATGGCGTCGCGGTCTACTTGGAACTTCACTTAATTAACTCCTCTTTTGGTTCTCTTATGTTAGTTGGGCATTTATCGTGTCATAATCGGGTGACAACCAGCCCGGATTTATTCAGATCTAGTTGGTAAATCCGGTTTGAATATATGTCTTTTTCGTAGTTGTAGTAGCGTCTGTGGAATCTGTGGATAACCTCAAATAACCCAATAAACACAAGGTTTTAGGTGTGGGGATATATGTAAATAACTTCGGTAGTTTTACCCAGAAACCAACAAAACTAAAAGTTATCCACAGTTATCCACAGATTGGTGTGGATATTTATTTAGTTGCCCACAAATAACCCACAAATATGGATAACTTCTGACAAACACCTATTGTCCTCAAAATCAGCCAAAAATCTATATCAATACTTAAGGGTTATCCCCAAAAGATATCCACAGTGTGCAAAAACTTAATTACTGGGATTTTTGGGACTATTTGTTCAGTTTGTGAAATATAGGCCACTTTGACCCATGTCCGCCCTAGCTCTGGCGGGCTTGGGATTTAATTCGGGCGGTTAGGTCACTGACTTGGTTATAAAGAGCGCGGCGCTCAGCGATTAGCTGGCGAACTTTACGGTCGGCGTGCATCACGGTTGTGTGGTCGCGGCCACCGAACTGTTGACCAATTTTTGGAAGGGACAGATCAGTTAGCTCTCGGCACAAATACATTGCGATCTGGCGAGCGGTCACCAAAACTCTTGAGCGGCTAGCGCCGGTTAAGTCATCTAAGGTCACACCAAAGTAGTGGGCGGTCTGAGACATGATTAGCCCAGATGAAATTTCTGGACCAGCTGCGTCGCTAACCAAATCTTTAAGCACAACTTCAGCAAGTTCTAAATCAACTGGAGCGCGGTTCAAGCTTGCGAATGCGGTAACCCGAATTAGCGCGCCCTCAAGTTCACGAATGTTGGTTGACATCTTGGAAGCAATAAATTCCAAAACCTCAGGTGGAGCACTTAATCTTTCTTGCGCACTCTTCTTGCGCAAAATTGCAATACGAGTTTCTAAGTCGGGTGGCTGAACATCGGTGATCAAACCCCACTCAAAGCGTGAGCTCATTCGATCTTCGAAACCTTGAAGTTGTTTAGGTGGCAGGTCCGAGGTGACCACGATCTGCTTGTTGGCATTATGCAAAGTATTAAAGGTATGGA
>JBDLPR010000081.1:0-4511 GCA_039800985.1 Actinomycetota bacterium
GGCCGCAAGTGGTCGTCCAGGAACCGACACTGCATTTGATGTTGGCCAGATGAAAATTGGTCGCCGCCTAGCAACCAAGATTCTTAACGCCAGCAAGTTCACACTTATGCAAGGAAGTGCTCCTGCTTCGGCCATTAGTAATCCCCTTGATAAAGCACTTTTAGCAGCACTTGCTGATGTTGTTGATGAATCAACTAAGGCATTTGAGCAGTTCAACTACACAAAGGCTCTAGAAGTTGCCGAAACATTTTTCTGGGCATTTTGTGATGATCATTTAGAAATTGTTAAAGACCGTGCTTATGGTCTGCAAGGTGAGGCTGAAAGTGCATCAGCAAAGGCAACCCTAAATGTCGCTCTCGAAGTACTTCTTAAACTTTTCGCTCCATTCCTTCCATTTGTGACCGAAGAAGTTTGGTCATGGTTTAAAGATGGCTCAATTCACACATCCTCTTGGCCAACTTCAAGTGAACTTCGCGGCGGCGATGCTGGGCTTAACCAGGTAACCGCTGAAGTTATCTCTTTGCTTCGCAAAGTTAAGAGTGAAGCCAAAGTTTCCATGAAGGCTGAGATTTCCAAGGCTGTAATTACAGCGCCAAGTGATGTAATTTCCCAGATTAAATTGGTTGCCGCAGATCTTCGAGCAGCTGGCCGTGTCACTACTGATTTCCAATATGCAGAAGGCGCGAGCCCTATTTCGATTGAAATTGAACTCGCGCCAACTAGCGATTAATTAAATTACGCTGACTTTTCCTTAGGTACGCGCTTTGCACTTGGCACTTCGCGTGGAATTAGCGTTGGGTTAACGTTCTTAAGAACAACTTCGCGATTGATTACTACTCGAGCCACATCTTCACGACTTGGAATGTCGTACATAACTGGCTGAAGCACTTCTTCCATGATCGCACGCAGACCACGAGCACCTGTGCCGCGAAGGATTGCCTGGTCGGCAACTGCCTCAAGAGCGTCAGTTGTGAATTCAAGTTCAACGCCATCTAGATCAAATAGTTTTTGGTACTGACGAACTAACGCATTCTTAGGTTCAGTCAAAACTGCAACAAGTGCTTTCTGATCAAGCTGAGCAACTGAAGTGAAAACTGGAAGGCGGCCGATGAATTCTGGAATCATGCCAAACTTCAACATATCTTCTGGCATTACATGCGAGAAGATATCTGTTTCGCTCATGTCATCAACTTCAACAGTTGCAGTGAAGCCAAGTGCTTTCTTACCGATGCGCTGACGAATAATTTCATCAAGCCCGGCAAATGCGCCACCAACAATGAATAGCACATTGCTGGTATCAATCTGAATGAATTCTTGGTGCGGGTGCTTGCGACCACCTTGTGGTGGAACTGAAGCGGTTGTGCCTTCAAGAATCTTTAATAGCGCCTGCTGAACACCTTCGCCAGATACGTCGCGAGTAATCGATGGGTTTTCACTCTTACGTGCAACCTTGTCGATTTCATCGATGTAGATGATGCCGGTTTCAGCTTTTTTGACGTCATAGTCAGCAGCTTGAATAAGTTTTAGCAGGATGTTTTCAACATCTTCGCCTACGTAACCTGCTTCAGTTAATGCTGTTGCATCTGCGATCGCAAATGGCACATTAAGCATGCGAGCAAGAGTTTGGGCTAGAAGTGTTTTACCTGAACCAGTTGGGCCAAGTAGCAAAATATTTGATTTAGCTAGTTCAACTGCGTCTTCGCGCGGTGATTGATTTGCCCCAGCTTGAACGCGCTTGTAGTGGTTATAAACCGCAACTGAAAGTGCCCGCTTAGCAACTTCTTGACCGATTACATATTGATCTAAGAATGAGTAGATTTCACGTGGCTTAGGAAGTTCATCCCAACCAAGGTTTACGCTTTCGCCGAGCTCTTCTTCGATGATTTCATTACAAAGGTCGATGCACTCGTCGCAGATGTAGACGCCAGGGCCAGCAATTAATTTCTTAACTTGCTTTTGGCTCTTTCCACAAAACGAACACTTCAACAGGTCGCCACCTTCGCCAATACGAGCCATGGTGAACGCACCTCCTGGGGGAATAAAGTGTGTACCCGACGGGCTCGGGCGCTAAATAACGATATCTCGATTGACCGACAATCCGTTGGATTAAACGCCCAGCGCGCGCCGAATTACAAATGTGTAATTGAACTTGCCTTGATTTATATACACATTTGCTGTGTAGCGCCATCAAGCTTGTTCGCTTGTGACCAGGCTTAATTACTTAAGCGGTACGCGGGTTGCTAGAACCTGGTCGATGATGCCGTATTCCTTGGCTTGGTCTGCGGTCAAAATTTTGTCGCGTTCAATGTCGCGACGGATTTCATCAACTTGTTTACCGGTGTGCTTTGAAAAGATACTTTCCATTTCATCACGCATACGCAAGATTTCACGCGCTTGGATTTCAATGTCAGATCCTTGGCCGCCACCTTCGGTGTATGGCTGGTGGATTAATACGCGAGCGTGTGGCAGTGCGTAGCGCTTCCCTGGTGTTCCTGCTGCTAGTAATACTGAAGCAGCAGAAGCAGCCTGGCCCAAACAAACCGTCTGGATGTCACACTTAACAAACTGCATGGTGTCATAAATTGCAGTCATCGCGGTGTATGAGCCACCTGGAGAGTTGATATAAATCTGAATGTCGCGCTCTGGATCAAGTGATTCAAGCACTAGAAGTTGAGCCATCACATCATCTGCTGAAGCGTCATCAATCTGAACGCCTAGGAAAATAATGCGCTCTTCGAACAACTTGGCATAAGGGTTGTATTCACGAATCCCTTGTGGAGTGCGTTCGATGTAGCTAGGCAGGATGTAACGAGCCTGTGGTGTGTAATCAAAGTTAGTCATTATGCGGTACCGCCTTCGCCTGCTACGTCGCGAGCACTGCGCACAACGTGGTCAACAAATCCGTAATCTTTGGCCTCAGTTGCGGTAAACCAGCGGTCCCGATCTGAGTCCTCAGTGATGGTGGCAACTGTTTGGCCAGTATGTTCGGCAATAAGTTCAGCCATCTTGGTCTTGGTGTACATCATCTGTTCGGCCTGGATCTGAATGTCAGATGCAGTACCGCCGATACCACCTGATGGTTGGTGCATCATGATGCGAGCGTGTGGAAGTGAGTAACGCTTGCCTGGCGCACCAGCACAAAGTAAGAACTGTCCCATTGATGCAGCCAGACCCATGGCAACAGTTGCCACATCGTTTTTAACAAACTGCATGGTGTCATAAATTGCCATACCGGCACTTACTGATCCACCTGGAGAGTTGATGTAAAGGAAAATATCTTTTTCTGGATCTTCAGCAGCTAATAGCAAGATCTGAGCACAGATGGTGTTAGCCATCTGATCTTCAACTTGGGAACCAAGGAAGATAATTCGATCTTGTAAAAGGCGCTGGAAAACTGAGTCGCCAAAACCTTGACCATTAGGGGTTGGAGTTCGCATGCTTGGAACTTCAAGCCCTGGTACTTGGATACCGCTCAAGATGTCTCCTTGAATTCTTGTGATGCCTTAACCCTAAATGAGGGGTGAGCCAAAAGTGCAGTCAGACCTGCCCGTGTTCGCTCTAAAGGTAAAAAGTAAGCCCGAAGCCGATTATTTGGATGAAGAAATTAAGTCAGCGCTGTAGTGCTGGCTTATTCGTCTGCTTCGAAGTTTTCTTCGTCAGATTCGCTTGCGAAATCTGAGATGAATTCTTCAACTGACTGATTTGGCTTTAGTACTGATTCAAGATCAACTTTGTTACCAGACTTGTCAGTTACTTGAACGCTTTCAAGTACAAGTGACAGTGCCTTCACTCGACGAACTTCGGCAATTGCGCCTTGAACCTGTCCGTTTTGCACAAGTTGATCAGCGAACTGATCTGGGGCCATGCCATAGCGCTGCGCTTGATTGATTAACCACTGTGACAGCTCTGCATCATTAACTTGAACATCTTGTTCTTCAGCGATCTTGTCTAGGATCATGCGGCTCTTAAAGCCAGCGCGAGTTGTTTGTTCAAATTCGCCCTTGTGAGCATCATCGCCATGACCATCAGCAAAATGCGCATCGATTTCTTCTTTGACCACACCTTCTGGAACTTCAACTTTCACAGCTTCCATCAAGGCGTCATGTGTTAAATCACGGGCCTGGTAAGCCTGTTCAACTAACCGAAGGCGGCCAAGACGAGCGCGGATGTCATCACGAAGTTCTGTGATGGTGTCGAATTCACTTGCAAGTTTTGCAAATTCATCATCAGCTGCTGGAAGTTCACGTTCGCGAACTGAGCGAACAGTCACTTCAACTTCAATTGCCTTATCGGTCCAGGCGCCGTTAGTTGGAGTAAATACAAAAGTGCGAACATCTTCAGCTTTAGCGCCGCGAACCGCGTCATCAAATCCCGGAACCATGCCATCTGAACCAAGTTCGTAGCTCATTGCATTTGCTGCAATGTCTTCAACTTCTTGGCCATCGTGGGTTCCACGAAGATCGATCATCACAATGTCGCCATCGGCAGCTTCGCGGTCAACTTGCTTAAGT
>JBDLPR010000082.1:0-2550 GCA_039800985.1 Actinomycetota bacterium
CTTGATGCAACAAAACCAATCACAGTTGAAGCAATTAAAGGTTTGCCGCTTGAAAAAGATTTGATTGTGGATATGGACCCATTCTTCGCTGCTTACCGTGAAGTAATGCCATTCCTTGTTCCATCAGGACATGAACCAACGCGGGAACGATTCCAAAGCCAGGAAGATCGTGCCAGATTTGATGAAAGCACAAAATGTATTTTGTGTGCTGCATGTACTTCTAGCTGCCCAGTTTTCTGGACAGATAATCAATACTTTGGTCCAGCAGCAATTGTTGGTGCTCATCGCTTCATCTTTGATAGCCGCGATGCTGCTGCAGAAACACGTCTAGAAATCTTAAATAGCAAGGAAGGTGTGTGGCGCTGTCGCACAACTTTCAACTGCACCGAAGCATGTCCACGTGGTATTCAAATAACACATGCAATTGCAGAAGTTAAGCAAGCCTTAATTCGCGGCAAGATTTAATCAAGAAGTAATTGCGATAGTTGATCTACTGATTCAACTACTTCAATCGCGCCAGCATGGGATAGTTCGCCATCTTCGGCGTAACCCCAGGTAACACCAATCGCTGGAAGCTTGTGCTCAGCCGCGCCATGAACATCATGTTCACGGTCGCCAATCATTACTACCGATGTACCATCACACATTCTTAATTCTTCGAGCGCATGGGCGATAACCAAAGCCTTTGTCCCTCGAGTCACTCCGTGTTCATCACCACCAGCAATTACTTCAAAATGATGATCTAAATTAAAGTGACGCAGGATATTCACTGCCGCATAGTCAACTTTTGATGTTGCAACCGCGAGACGCTTCTCCTGCTTATTTAATTCGGTGAGTAACTCAGGAATGCCTGGGTAAACGCTATTTTCGTAGGCGCCAGTTTCGTTGTAATACTTTCGGTAAAGCTCAACTGCAATTTTTGTTTCTTCTTCATCCATTCCGGCGTAATCACGAAATGATGACCAAAGTGGTGGGCCAAGATATTTGCGCAATGAACTTGGTTCTGGCTCTGGGAATCCCATTTCTTTAATCGCATAAAGAACTCCGTTACCAACTCCCAGACCTGAGTCAGTTAGCGTGCCGTCAAGATCAAAAAGGACTACATCCCAACTCATTTTGGTTTCAATTCAATATGGATCATATTTAGATCTGTATTACCAGCTTCAACTTTAAGTTCTTTTTTCTCTTGCATTTGTATTGTTGCTTGGTGGCGACTGGGATTAAATATTTCATCAAATACACCCAAAACATTGCCCATTGATGGTTTATTTTTATTAAATAAATTAATCCAATTACGTTTTTGCGCAAATGTTAGAAAAATAAAAATAATTAAAAGTGGCGCAATTAATTTAAGGCTCACTTAGCAAACCCAATTTTCTCGTAAGCTGCATCAACCGTCTTTGCTGCAATTTCACCAGCACGGCTTGCACCGTCATGCATCAATTTCTCAAGTTCTGCTTTGTCCGTTAATAGCCCTTCAACTTTTGCCTGGAAAGGCTCAATGAAAGCAATAACAACTTCTGCAGTTTCCTTCTTTAGATCCCCATACATGCGACCCTCAAATGACTTAACCAATTCAGGTATTGATTTGCCTGAGTAAGCACTATTGATAGTTAAGAGGTTTGAAACACCAGGTTTCTTGGTGGAATCAAATTTAATTTCAGTTTCCGAATCAGTTACCGCAGACTTGAATTTCTTTTCTGTGGTTTTGATTGGATCAAGTAAGTTCACACAACCTGTTGGCGAAGACTTGCTCATTTTGGAGGTCGGATCCTGTAGATCCATAATCTTGGCAGTTTCTTTAACGATGAAAGCTTCAGGCACTGTGAACACATCACCAAAACGGCTGTTAAATCGAATTGCTAAATCTCTAGTTAATTCAAGGTGCTGGCGTTGATCTTCGCCAACTGGAACAGCATTTGCTTGGTAGAGCAAAATATCTGCAGCCTGCAAGATTGGATAAGTAAGCAATCCAACGCTGGCCGTTGATGCCCCACCTTTGGCGGCTTTGTCTTTGAACTGAGTCATACGATTTGCTTCGCCGATTCCAGTGATGCAGGACATCACCCACATCAATTGCGCATGCTGCGGCACCTGACTTTGCACAAGCAAAATTGATTTCTTTGGATCAATTCCCAGAGCTAATAACTGAGCATAAGAAACTAGGGTTCGTTCTTTTAACAGCTTTGGGTCTTGCTCAACAGTGATTGCATGCATGTCTGCGATGAAGTAAACGCAGTCATGGGTTTCTTGCATGGAAACCCAATTTTGAAGCGCTCCAAGGTGATTACCAATATGGAAGCTATCCGAAGTTGGCTGGATGCCAGATAAAACGCGTGGTTTACTCACTGGTCTATTGTGTCATGCCTTATTTTGGCTATTACGCACGACATGAATTCGAGAAACTCTGCGGCCATCCATTTCAACGACAGTTAGTTTCCCGCCTTCAACATCCACCTCGTCGTTAACCATTGGTAAGCGACCAAGCTCTGCAGCTACAAAACCAGCAACAGTTTCGTAAGGTCCATCAGGCAAAGTAATCGAAGTTTC
>JBDLPR010000083.1:0-2547 GCA_039800985.1 Actinomycetota bacterium
TTATCTGCTTGCCGCGCAACACTTGCTGATAAACGACAAAAGTTGTCACCGCTAAAGCGATCAAAGCAAATGCCCCGTAGCTTGCGCCAATCACATTTTTCGCTGGGGCTGAAATATCACCAACTCTGACAATCGATGGATTGTCACTAAGCGTCAATGCTGTTGCAAAAAATACTGCCGCGCCAAAAAGAGTAATTAGTTGGTATTTAACAAAAGAGTGAACTCGGTTGCCAACAGCAAATAGGAATGCTGAGCCAATTATTGGAAGGCCAATACCAAGAACCCAATTCATATTCATGAGCCTATTGCTATTGATTTAGGCGATTGTAGATTTGCCCGTATATTTAACGTATGAAAACCGTCGCTATTGCAGGAGCATCTGGCTATGCGGGCGCGGAATTAATCAGAATTATTCACGATCATCCAGAATTTCAATTACAAACAATCGCTGCTGGCAGCAATAGCGGAAGCAAACTGACAGATGTTCACCCGCAATTTGCAGGCGTTCCAGCCCTAGCCAAATTAGTTTTCGTTGATACGACACCAGAGAACTTAAAAGCAGATCTAATTTTCTTTGCGCTGCCACATGGTCAGTCCGCAGAACTAATTGCAAAGCTGCCAAGTGATCAAGCTGTCGTTGATTTAGGTGCGGACTACCGCTTAACCGATAAAGCCGCTTGGGAAAAGTATTACGGTGGCAGTTACGCCGGATCTTTTGTTTATGGCATTCCAGAATTAGGACAGCGTGCTGAAATCAAAGCTGCCAAGAAAGTTGCCAACCCTGGATGTTATGCGACTGCGATTGAACTTGGTCTAGGTCCAGTTCTTAAGGCTGGTCTTGCAGATAGCAATGACATTGTTGTGGTGGCGGCAAGTGGAACATCTGGTGCGGGACGCAGCGCAAAAATTAATCTTTTAGGTTCAGAAGTAATGGGATCCATGTCCACTTATAAGGTTGGCGGCACCCATCAGCACACACCTGAAATTGAACAACAATTAACAAAGTTTTCCGGGGTTGATGTGAAAGTTAACTTCACCCCTATGCTTGCCCCAATGCCGCGTGGAATTCTGGCAACTTTGAGTGTGAAAACTAAGGCAACTGAATTAGAGCTTCGCAAAGCACTTGTTGATCAATACGACGGTGAAGTATTTGTAACGGTATTGCCAGTTGGTCAGTTGCCAAACACCGCAAGCACACTTGGCTCAAATGCAGTTCACATTCAGGTGGCTAAAGATGATCGAAATGATCGGGCAACAGTATTTGTGGCAATAGATAACTTAATTAAGGGTGCTGCTGGTCAAGCAGTGCAAAATGCAAACATCATTTTCGGTTTCGCCGAGTCAGCCGGCTTATCCGCAATTGGTGTAGCGCCTTGATCACCGTAATTAAATTTGGTGGAAATGCCATGGTGGATAGCCAGGCATTAACTAATTTCGCCGCAAGTGTTCTAGATATGCACTCTCGTGGCTTAAATCCAGTTGTTGTTCATGGCGGCGGCCCACAGATCTCTAAAGCACTTGAACTTGCTGGCATAGTTTCAGAATTTAAAGGCGGTTACCGGGTAACTACACCTGAGGCAGTTCAAGTTGTCCGCGAAGTTCTGGTTAACGAAGTCAACCGCGAAATCGTTGATCTGCTTAATCGTGATGGCCAACATGCCGTTGGCTTAGCTGGCGATACCAACAATCTTCTAGTTGCTGAGCACCGAACCGTTTTGGTCGATGGTGTACCAACTGACATTGGACTTGTTGGTGAAGTAGTTGAAGTGGACACTGCCGCTATTGCCAAAGCGCTTAATGAGCAGCTGATTCCTGTTATCTCAACTGCAGCTCGCGATCGTGATGGCAAGTTATTTAACGTGAATGCCGATACCGCAACAGCAGCTGTAGCCGTTGCACTTAAGGCAGATGAGATGGTCATGCTCACCGATGTTCCAGGTGTTTATCGAAACTGGCCAGATCGAGATTCACTAATCGAATCGCTAACCGACACAGAATTAAAATCTATGTTGCCAACGCTTCAGGCAGGAATGGTTCCTAAAATGGAGGCCTGTCTTAACGCGATCCAAGGGGGAGTTGCAAGTGTCAAAGTCACTGGCGACCTTTCCGCAGTTGGTACCAAAGTAGTTGCTGGATGAGTAATTCAAGTGAAGGCCAAAAGCGTTGGCAACAAAGTTTGATGAACAACTACGGCACCCCAAAGGTGGTCTTAGCTAAAGGCAAAGGCGCAACACTTTGGGATGTTGATGGCAAAGAATATGTTGATTTCTTAGCCGGTATCGCAGTTAACATCGTTGGCCACGGGCACCCTTATTTAGTTGAAGCTGTCACTAAACAAATGCAAACACTTGGTCACACCAGTAATTTCGCAGCTCATGAACCAGGCCTTCGCCTGGCTGAACGAATTCTTGATTTGGCTGGCAGACCTGGCAAAGTGTTTTTCTGCAATTCAGGTGCTGAAGCAAATGAAACTGGAATTAAAGTTGCCCGCAAGACGGGCCGCACTGGATTAATTGCTCTTCGCGGAAGTTTCCATGGTCGAACCAT
>JBDLPR010000084.1:0-3170 GCA_039800985.1 Actinomycetota bacterium
ATTCTGCTTTCCAATCAGATTTCATCTGAATCAGAAATTCTTTATGGTCGAAATCCTAAGGATCGCGTTCAAAAAGTTGCACCATGGCTCAAACTTGATGGTGATCCGTATCCAGCTGTGATTGATGGGAAAATTCAATGGATACTTGATGGGTACACCACATCAAATGATTATCCATACAGTGCTCGCATCTCGATGCGCGATGCAACAGCTGACTCAGTCAATGCACAGGCAGCTTCACTAACCATAAGTTCTGGCAACATCACTTACATTCGAAATGCTGTAAAAGCCACTGTGGATGCATACGATGGCACAGTTCACATCTACGCATGGGATGAATCAGATCCAATTCTTAGAGCTTGGATGGCATCATTCCCTGGAGTAGTTGAAAGTAAATCAAGTATTCCTGCTGGGGTTCTTGATCATATTCGTTATCCAGAAGACATGTTTAAAGTCCAACGAGATATCTTGGCCAGGTACCACGTATCGGATGCACAAGCTTTCTATTCAGGTCAAGATTTTTGGATTGTTCCGGATGACCCAACAAAGCCAACAATCAAGCAAGCTCAGCCACCGTATTACCTGTCATTGAAGATGCCAGGACAATCTGATGCCGCTTTCCAATTAACTTCGGCATACGCACCAGCCAAGCGTCAAACCTTGGCTGCGTTTATGGCAGTGAACTCAGCTCATGGATCTGATTACGGCACAATTCGAGTGCTCCAGTTACCGCGAAATACTACGATTCCTGGTCCAACTCAAGTTCAGAATAATTTTGAATCTGATCCTGAAGTTTCTACAAAACTTTCACTACTTCGCCAAGGTGGATCAGAAGTTGAACTAGGTAACTTGCTATCTCTGCCAGTTGGCGGAGGTTTGCTTTACTTTGAACCTGTTTATGTCAGGGCAAGTCAGGGCGATGGCTATCCGTTGCTTCGAAAAGTTCTGGTTTCATTTGGCTCCAAGGTTGCATTCGAAGATGATTTGGCAACAGCACTTAGCAAAGTTTTCAGTGGTCAGACTGTCTCAACACCTACTGATGAAAATGGCACCGGAACCACCACGCCAAATTCACAGACTCCAGCACAGGTGTTAGCAAAAGCAATTGAGGATGCAAACCGAGCACTAGAAGAAGGACAAGCTGCGCTAGCTCAAGGTGACTTTGCTGCTTATGGCCGGGCCCAAGAGAAATTGGCCGATGCCCTTCGTCGAGTAACTGATGCAAGTAGTACATTTACCGGCACAACTACGGTTACACCTACACCAAGCCCATCAGCAACCCAATAGCGGTTGCTAGATAGGCTCGAACGGTGACACCAAAGCAACTAGGGCTTTACCTTGCCACAGCCAGTATTTGGGGCTGTACTTGGTTTTTCATCCTTAAAGTTGTTCTTGCCTTTGGTGGTGGCGGAGTTGCACTTCGAGCAATTCTTGGAAGTTTTGCACTTTACCTTGCAGCCCTTGCTGCCAGACGTAAATTAAATTTTGGTGCCATCGGGCCGCTTGCATTCGTTGGTGCTACAACTGTTGCTGGTCAACTGCTTGGCTTTAATTTGGCCACACCAATGGCCGGAACTGCAGTAACAGCAATTTTGGCTTCGACTATTCCGATGTTTGCCATGGCAATTGGTCACTTACGAAAAGTTGAACACATTTCAAGAATTGGATTCATTGGATTACTACTTGGATTTATTGGATCTGTACTCATAATTGGATTCCCAAGTGTTGATTACAGCTTGAAGTTCTTCCTAGGGTGCGTTCTTTGTTTAATTGGTGCGATATCTGCTGCGGTTGGTGGCATTTATACAAAATCACATTTACAAAATATTGGTTACTGGGAACAGGCGATAGGTTCATTCTTTTTGGGTGGATTGATGATGCTTCCTATGTTTTTGATAAATCCACCTACACATACTCCAGCACCAATTGATTATTTCTATCTAGCAGTGCTTTCAATAATTTCAACAGGTATCGGTTACATCATGTATTTCAGACTTGTCGCTGAAATTGGAGCAACTCCAGCATTGACTGTTGAGTTTTTAGTAACTGTAATTGCAGTTGCCATTGGTGCTGGATTCTTGGGTGAACATATTTCAGCAATTCAATTTGTTGGGGTCGCTTCAATTTTGATTGGCTGTGCTTTGGTGCTTGGTTTAATTCCAATTAAGCGACCTCCAGCGGCGATCTAATTATTTTCAATCTATAATCAATAAGTGGAAAATATTTTTGATTTAGTTTTTGGCTTGCCAGTTCATCCGCTTATTGATCACTTTGTCGTTGTCCTTGTGCCGATGTTTGCACTGCTGCAAATTTTAATTGTGTTTAAGCCAAAACTTAAGGAAAAATTTGGTTGGGTTACTTTCTATGGTTTAGCTGTAGCACTTGGCGCGACTGTGATTGCTTCCCAATCTGGTGAAGCTCTGGTGCTTCGTGTTGGGCACCCAGGTGATCATGCCGAACAAGGTGAAAAACTTGTTGCGATAATTGCAGCACTATTTGTTTCATCAGCAATTTGGATTATTTTCACTGAGAAATTAGAACTTCCGAATAAGTCGTTAAAGAATTTCATTCCATGGGTTGGAAAAGCCTCTGCAGTTATTGCTATTGCCGCGATCGGCGCAACAGCGATTGTTGGCCACTCTGGTGCCAAGGCAGTTTGGGAAAACAAAGTGGCACAAAGTTCAGATTCCACCCCAGTTGTGCCGTCGGAATCTGATAAAGCATTGACCGCAGAAGAAGTTGCACTTCATTCAACTGCAACTGACTGCTGGTCTGTGGTAAACGGAAATGTTTATGACTTAACATCTTTCGTGAATCGCCATCCGGGTGGCTCTGGAAATATCAATTTGATGTGTGGCAAAGATGCAACAAGCGCATTTACCGGACAGCATGGCTCTGGTGGAAAAGCCAACAACGAATTGAGCAACTTGCTCCTTGGTCCACTAAGCGGGACTTCCAATGCCTCATTAGCGCCAGCACCTGCAGGTATTGATGAAGAGGGCGAGCAAGACGAAGACGATGAAGAGGATGACGACTAGTCGATAAAAGAGAAATTGCTAGCCAATGATTATTTCTTTTTTATTTCTGCCATTCGAGCTTTAGCTAAGTCCTGAATCAGCTTCATATCAACTTTCCAGTCTGACGGAACTTGAATTGTCTTTTTAAGAACT
>JBDLPR010000085.1:0-7517 GCA_039800985.1 Actinomycetota bacterium
GAATCGAAGCAAGTAATCCCCAGGTGTATGGCATTTGTGGTTGGTAGAAAATTTCTCGAACTTCCGCATGTTCAACAGCGCTTCCGCCATACATAACCATTACTTCATCAGCTAAGTCAGCAACGACACCTAAGTCGTGAGTAATTAGAACAATCGCGGTACCAAATTCTTTTTGAAGGTCACGTAGTAGATCAAGGATTTGTGCTTGAACAGTCACATCAAGTGCTGTTGTTGGTTCATCTGCAATTAACACTTCTGGGTCATTTATCAATGCCATTGCGATCATTACACGTTGTCGCATGCCACCAGATAACTGATGAGGGTATTCGACCAATCTTTGTTCAACTGAAGGAATCCCTACACGTTTTAACATTTCTGCTGCGCGCGCACGAGCTTGTTCATCTGAAACATCGTGGTGCACTTTCACAGCTTCAACTAATTGAGAACCGATTGTGTAATAAGGATGTAGCGCGCTTAATGGATCCTGGAAAATCATTGCCATTCGAAGTCCACGAAGTTTTCTAACTTCTTCAGGATTTTCGCCAACTAATTCGCGGCCATCAAATTTAACGCTGCCGGTTACTGTTGCACTGCGACCAAGTAGACCCATTACTGCAAGGCTTGAAACGCTTTTACCTGAACCAGATTCACCAACAATGGCTAATGTTTTACCGCGGTGCACCTCATAGCTAACCCCAGTAACCGCGTGGACAACGCCATCTTCAGTCGTGAATTCAACGCCAAGATTATTGACTGCAAGTAAAGGCTGCTGCGACATTTAAAGTCTCACTCGCGGATCGATTGCCATATAAAGCAGGTCAACAACCAGATTGGCAATGATTACAAATACTGCGGCGACCATGGTTGCTGCAGTGATGGTTGGCAAGTCATATTCAACAACCGCCCCAATTGCTAACCGTCCCATTCCAGGCAAACTAAAAATGTACTCAGTAATAACAGCACCACCAAGCAAACCAGCTAAGTCAAGACCTGCAGAGGTAACAATTGGAGTTAGGCCCGCGCGGAAAGCGTGCTTACGCACAACAATTTTCTCTGGCAATCCTTTAGCACGTGCTGTACGAATGTAATCTTCACCCAAAGTTTCTAGCATTTGAGTTCTGGTTAAGCGGGTGTAGTAAGCCGCATACAAAATTGCCAGGGCAACCCAAGGCAACAACATAGTTTGGAAGAAAGCCAATGGATCTTTAGTTGGTGAGTAGTAATCAGGATATGGAAGTAGGTTCCATCTAACAACTACGAAAATTAGAAGCAATAGTCCGACGAAGAATACTGGAAGTGAGTAACCAACAAGGGTGATACCCATGATGGTGCGGTCTTGCCACTGGCCACGTTTTTTGGCCGCATAAATTCCAGATGTGATACCAACAAGCATCCAGAGAGTGAATGCACCGATAGCTAGGTAGAAAGTTACAGGTACTGCGCGAACAATCATGTCCGTCACTTCTTCCCCGTTGCGGAAAGAGTAGCCAAGACATGGAGTATCACAATTAAAAGTCTGAGAGCCAGAGCCGTAAGTACGGCCTACGAAAATACCTTTAATCCATTCAAGGTATTGAATGTAAAGCGGTTGATCCAAGCCAAGACGCACTCGATTGGCTTCGATAATTGCTGGTGAACAAGATTTGCCACAAGTAAGCGCAGCTGGATCTGTCGGTACTGCATTGAAAAGTACGAAGGTAACAATACTCAGAACAAACAGCATCACGATCATCAATGCAGTTCTTCGAATTATGTATTTAAACATCTGAGTCACCTCTTCATTTATTTAAGTGGTAGTTGTGGGCGGGTTTAACCCCGCCCACAACTTTTTACATTTGATTACTGAGCGTTTACACCAAGGGTGGCGTATGGCCATGAACCATAAGGACCCCAAATGTACGCACCAGTTACCTTTGAACCAGCAATGCGCTGTTCTAGACCGAAACGTGTTGGCAGAATCAAACCAAGACGAGCAGCTTCTGTATTTAGAGCTTGCCATTCTTTAGCTTGTGCAGCACGGTCAGTCATCGCCTTTGCAGCGTCAACGCGTGCCATCCATGCTGCGTCATCGTACTGTGTAAGTGCGAAGCCACCATTTGGATGGAATAGTTCTGGAATAACTGTTGATGCGTTTAACCAGTCAGGTGCCCAGCCAGCAGATGTCATGCCACCTTGCTTTGCTGGATCCATAACGATTGGGTAGTAACCACCTGGTTCTAGACCGTTAGGTGTTGCAGTAATTCCTGCTTCACCTAGAGCAGCAACAAGTGATGCAACTGCTTTGTCGTTAACTTCGGTCTTCGGGTAGTCGATAACCAATGGGTTAGGGAACTCTTCACCTGAATCAGCAATTAATTTCTTTGCTAATTCAACGTTACCGGTTGCTGGAACAGCTTCACCTAGAAGTGAATCCCACAGACCTGTTGGTGCGTAGTCAATACCAATGTTTGGCTTGATTGCGCCATCTGCGTATTCACCTGCGTAATCGCCACCGGCGATCTTGCGAAGTTCTTCACGGTTTACAGCGGCAAGGATTGCTTGACGGTGCTTTTCGTTTGGAACCTTCTTGGTGTTGATGAAGAAGAAACGTACGTATGGATCTAGTTCGTTCCAACGACGCTTTTCGTACTTAGCATCAGAGAAAATGCTGGCTAGCTTGGCTGGGTCTACTGAATCTGGAGAGATTGCGTAAACATCGTTGCCTGCATCAGCCATCAAACGTTCTGTGATTACAGCACTTGGTACAGCGAAGTTGTATTCGATGCGATCTGGAAGTGCAGTACGGAATGAATCTGTAGCTGGATCCCAGTTTTCGTTACGTACAAGAACAAGCTTGTCCTTCTTTACATATGACTCAATCTTGTATGGGCCATTTGATAGAACCTTGTCATCGTACTTTTCACCGGTGTCTGCATCTTTACGCACAGGTGCGAAAGCGCTAAGAGTTACGGTGTAGTTGAAGTCAGCTACAGGAGCAGCTAGCTTGAAAGTGATCTTGCTACCTTCACAAACTACTGCTGCATCGTATGCAGCTTGGCCTGTTGCATCTTCAACGTATGGACCCTTGTAGATCGAATTGCCATCTGCATCTTTAGCGATGTCTAGCATGGTAATTGCATATGTAGGGCCATCTGTGATGATGTCAGTTGCGAATGTGCGTGAAACACCATATTTAACGTCTTCACAGGTTACGGCTTGGCCGTCTTCCCACTTAACGCCATCTTTAATGGTGAACTCCCAGGTCTTTCCACCATCTGGTGTTGTACCTGTGTCAGTTGCAAGGTCAGCAACTAGCTTGCTTGCTTCATTGTTATCCGCACTCAGTGTGTACTGAGTAAGGGTTCGGTTGAGGTAACCGCTCGCGAAAGCTAGGTCCTCACCTGTGTAGTTACGCTGCGGGTCTAGGTGTGCGAACTGCTCAGCTTCAGTTAAGAAGGTAAGAGTTCCACCCTTTGTACCTGCAGACGCTCCGTCGCTCTTACTGCCACCGCACGCGGTAAGCACAAGAGCTAACGACACCACACCAACGCCGAAGCGGATGCTGGTCGATTTCTTCATGGTTTGTCCTCCATTTGTTTTGTTCGAGCTCGAACATTTTTGATTCTTTCGAATCGATCTTTTTTCTTCGGCCGAAGAGAAAAGAAGTTTTATGTACGCCCACTCTTTGGATCAAGCGCATCTCGCAACGCATCACCCAATAGATTGAACGACAACACTGCAGCCAACAACATAGTTAGCGGTACAAAGAAATAAAACGGATCCACTGTGAAGTAGCCCACTGATTCTTCAAGCATTGAGCCCCAGGTCGGTGTTGGTGGCACAACTGAAATACCTAAGAAAGCTAGAGTCGCTTCTGCGCCAATTAATCCTGGCATCGCGATTGTTGTGTAGACCAGAATTGGAGCCCACAAGTTTGGTAACAATTCTTTAAAAACAATTCGGCGATTATTTGAACCGATTGAAATCGCTGCTTCAACAAATTCACGTTCCCGAAGCGATAGCACCTGACCACGAACAATGCGTGCAAGATATGGCCAACCAAAAACACTTAAAACCAGAATCAAAGTGGTCACACGCGATGGATTGCCAGCAGGAACACCAATTGCCTGTAAGCGCTGTTCAATCACTGGTGACATTGCGATGATCACAAGTAACAATGGAAATGCAATTGTGATGTCCATGAAGCGACTTAAAAATGAATCAAGTTTGCCGCGAGAATTGCCAGCAACAATTCCAATAATCGTTCCCATGGTGACCGTAATTAATGTCGCGCTTCCAGCAATTAATAAAGACACACGTGAACCGTAAAGTAATCGAGCAAGCACATCACGGCCGGTTAGTGGTTCAACTCCAAGCGGGTGCGCTAGTGAAACGCCACCCCACTTGCCATTCGGTAAACCACCATTGTCACTAATTGCACTTGAATCAAATGAATACGGATCAACGCCGATTAGCTTGCTAATAAGTGGACCGAAAGCTGCAATAAAAATAATAAATAAAAGTACAGAAAGGCTAATCATGGCTACGCGATCGCGTCGCAAGCGCATCCAGGCGATTTCTCTTAAACTTCGACCAACGATCGCTTGACCATCTGCAGGCATGACTTCAGCCACGGTGTTATCCGCAGTGCCCGTCAGATTAGTCAATTAAGCAGCCCTCGAAATTACTATTTATGCAAGTTTATTGGTTGTTTCTGTATGACAATTTCAGGGAATAACCCTAGAGAAAACCCCCAAATTGAAGGATTACTCGTCTGGCTTTGGATTTATACCAATGTTCACTAAATCGTAGTTTGAACCCAATGCCTGTTGCACATACACATTTGAAAGGTACGAAGGGCGGAAAAGAATTACATTGTCACTTGAAATTGGAATGTAGGTGACAGTTTGAGCGACGAGCTCTTCGATTTTTTTGTTAACACCCGCAAAATCTTCGGTCTGACCAAACTCAATTGAATCAAGTAGCGCGTTGATTTCATTATCTGAGATCTGTGGCAGGTTCTGATTATTCATAACTTTGATTTTTCGACCATCGACAAGTGGTGCCCAGAATGAAAGTGGTGAGTTAAAGTCTGGTGCCCAACCAAGTGCCACAAGTCCAACACCACTGGTTCTCGCATTTTCCGGAGAACCAATTCCCGTTGTTAAATAAGTTGCAAAATCATCGAACGGCAGCGCTTCAACAACGATGCCAATTTGACCAAGGCTTTGTTGAAGTACTGAGTAAACCTGTGGCCCAGTTCCAAGTTGAGTGAAAGCAAATTTAACTGTGAATCCATCTGGATAACCACACTCAGTTAATTTACGTTTAGCGGCATCTAAATTTCCAGTGAAATCTTTTCCAGTTGGGTATGGATTGAAATTCTTTTGGTAGCCAGCAATGTTTGTTGGTGTCATAGAATTAGCAACTACTGAAACATCAGTTCCACCATGTGTTGCAGCTAATGCTGTTTTATTAAGTGCATAGGCAATGGCTTCTCGACATGGTTTTCGATCAAGTGGGGCTACATTTGGCAAAATCGCTAAGTAGTTGGTGTAACCAATTGTTGGGTTATCAACTTGGGTTCGCAGTTCTTTATCACCCAGGACATAGCTACGTCCCGTAGCACCTAGTCCGCTATCAATTCGCAGGTCGACGTCGGCATTTTTAACCGCATCGTCAAGAGCTCCTGTGTCGCGCCAAATAGTCCAATCAATTTGATCAACTAATGGGAATCGGATTGGATCGGAATCTTGTTTCCATTGATCATTGCGCACAAATTTATAGACGCCATTTTCAACACTGACTTTAAACGGGCCGCTGGCTAATGGACTATCGCTATATGCAACGCCAGCAAGCCGTAGGTTGTTGTCATGTTTCTTGGAAATAATCCCAAAGTTCACAGTTGCCAAAATTTTGTCGAATTCAGCGAAGCTGCGAGTTAAACGAATAACTACAGTTTTTTCATCTGGAGTTGTAATGTTTGGCAGTTCACCGGCTTCTGCAACATAAGGTCCTAAATAATCAGGGCTACCAATTGCGCAGGTTGAAAGCAGACAAAGGATTTCATTTGAAACAGGGCTTTGCAATAAATCATCGAACAATCTGGCAAATGAAAACTTAACGTCCTCGCTGGTAATTGCGGTGCCATCTTGCCATTTCAAATCATTACGTAATGTGAACGTCCAAACTTTGTTATCTTCAGTGACCACTGGTGAAGCTACTGCCAAATCCGGCACTGGTTCAAGCCCGGCAGTTCCAGGTTTGCCTGAATAAGAAAGTAGGTTGCGGGTAATTAGTCGCTGAATGACCCCACACCATGAATCAAAAGTTTGAACGGGATCAAGCGAATCGCATTCTCTAACCGAGCCAACTTTTAACAATCCACCGGTTTGCTCAATTGAGCCAACCGCACGATCAAGTGCCGCGTTGTATTCCGGGGCGGAAGTTGATCGTTCCGTGGATGAGGACATTCCAGTCAAAAGCAAAATTAAAACTGCAACGTATGCACTGAATTTACGAACTCGTGGTGACTTCGTAAATGCAATAAATTTTGCTTTCACGGGCTACTACTTTGTTTGGCGGGCGGCGCGATCGCGATCGGTTTTAGCTAAATGGACTTTACGGATGCGCACGGCTGAAGGTGTAACTTCAACACATTCGTCTTCGCGACAGAATTCAAGTGCCTGTTCCAAACTCAGTAATTTTGCTGGAACTAAACGCTCAAGTTCATCACCAGTAGCTGAGCGAACGTTTGTAAGTTTCTTTTCTTTACAAATATTGACATCCATGTCATCCTGGCGAGCATTTTCACCAATGATCATGCCTTCATAAACTTCAGCCCCTGGACTTACGAAGAGAGTTCCGCGTTCTTGTAGACCAAAACACGCATAAGAAGTAACTGCGCCCTTGCGATCTGAAACTAGTGATCCAGTTGGACGGGTACGCAATTCGCCAAACCAAGGCTCGTACTTTTCAAAGATGTGGTGAAGTAAACCAGTACCTCGGGTTTCAGTTAAGAATTCAGTGCGGAAGCCAATTAAGCCGCGGGCTGGAACTAAATATTCCATGCGCACCCAACCAGTGCCATGGTTAACCATTTGTTCTAAGCGACCTTTGCGAAGACCAAGAAGCTGAGTAACTACGCCAACATAATCTTCTGGAACGTCGATAGTTAGTCGTTCCATTGGTTCATGAAGTTTGCCGTTAATCATTTTGGTAACAACTTGAGGCTTACCAACAGTTAATTCGTATTTCTCACGGCGCATAAGTTCAACTAAAACGGCTAGCTGTAATTCACCGCGGCCTTGAACCTCCCAAGTGTCCGGACGTTCGGTATCAAGAACGCGAATTGAAACGTTACCGATTAGTTCTGCATCAAGACGAGTCTTTAATAAACGAGCAGTTACCTTGGTTCCAGTTTCACCTGCAAGGGGTGAAGTGTTGATGCCGATAGTCATGGAAATTGATGGTTCATCAACCGAAATAACTGGAAGAGGAACTGGATTGTCTGCATCCGCCAAAGTTTCACCGATGGT
>JBDLPR010000086.1:0-7145 GCA_039800985.1 Actinomycetota bacterium
GAACGTGGCGAAACTGATATCACCGAGCTTGAACAAGCACCACTTCCAGCAGCTGGTGGTTCATCGTCACATGCACCTGGTTTATTCCAAAAAGTTTCAACTAGCAAAACACTTGCCCGCATGGCCGAACAAGGAATTGAAAAACTTGTTAATGCAAAGCATGAAGATGGTCCTTGCTTCTATCAAGTTGGTTCTCTTGAACTAGCTACTACCCCACGTCGACTAAAAGAATTACATCGTCGCGTTTCTTGGTTACACATGTATGGCTACACCGAAGCTCGCGTGATCTCACCTGAAGAAACTGCAAAACTTCACAAATTAGTTAAACCTGAAGCAATTCTTGGTGCTGCCTACTGCCCAACTGACGGTAACGCCAAAGCTGTTCGAGCAATCCAAGCGATGCAACGTTTGGCAGAAAGTCGTGGTGTTAAATTCCAAGACCGCACAACAGTGATCGGTATTGAAAGTGAAGACGGCAAAGTCACTGGCGTAACTACCGATAAAGGATTTGTGCCAGCTGAAATTGTTATTTCCGCTGCTGGTATCTGGGGACCAAAAGTTGGTCGCATGTTCGGTATGTCAAAAGCATTCCAACCAATGGTTCACCAATTGGCATTCACCGAAGATCTTCCAGAACTTGCTGGCGAGACCGAAGAACTTTCTATGCCAATTATGCGTAACCAAGAAGAAGATCTTTATTACCGTCAGCGCTTTAGCGGCATAGGTATTGGTTCATACCTGCACAAAGCAATGCCAGTAGAAGCTGAAGATTTCGTACCTTATGACCAGGCGCCAATTATGCCTAGCCAACTTGATTTCACTGAAGAAGACTGGAAGCCAGTTCAGAAGATTTCAGGTAAGTACATAAAGAGCGTTGAAAATGCCAAGATCACCGACGGCATGAATGGTGTGTTCTCCTTCACCGTTGATACGTTTCCACTTGTTGGTGAATGGAAGGGTCTTAAGGGCTTCTGGGTAGCTGAAGCTGTCTGGGCTACCCACGCTGTTGGCGTTGCTCGTGCAACTGCTGAATGGATTATCGACGGGCATCCAAAACTGCCAATGCATGAATTTGATGTGAACCGTTTTGAACCACATCAACTTGGTCCATCACACATCAAGATGCGCGGATCGCAAAACTTCATTGAGGTTTACGACATCATTCACCCATTGCAACCAATGGAAAAGCCTCGACCAATTCGCACCACTGGTTACTACCACCGTCATCAAGAACTAGGTGGCGTATTCCTTGAAGCATCAGGTTACGAACGTGCCCAGTGGTTTGAATCAAACAAGAAACTTGTTAAGAAATACAAGACACCAAAACGCGATGATTGGTCAGCTAAGTTCTGGTCACCAATTGTTGGCGCTGAAGCACAATACGTAAGTGAAAATGTTGGCATCTTTGACATCACTCCGCTTAAGCGAATTGAAGTTAAGGGTAAGGGCGCTCTTGAATTCTTAATGAAGCAAACAACTGGCAAGTTAGATAAGGCGCCAGGCAGCGTTACTTACTGCTTGATGCTTACTGATCAAGCCGGAATTCTTTCTGACGTAACTGTTACTCGCCTAGCCGAAAATCATTTTGTGATCGGTGCTAACGGCGCAGTTGACGTAGCCCGTTTGGAAATGGCAGCGCCAGAGACTGTATTTATTAATGACATCACTGCTGGAACTGTGGCTCTTGGCCTATTCGGTCCACATGCTCGCAAAGTTATTCAAAAGCTGACCAAAGATGATGTTAGCCACGAAGCACTTGGTTACTTCAAGGCTAAGAAAACTTACCTTGATCAAGTTCCAGCAACACTTTGGCGCCTTTCTTACGTTGGTGAAAGCGGTTACGAAATCTACACAACTGCTGATTTCGCGTTAAAGCTTTGGGACACCTTGATGGAAGCTGGAAAAGAATTCGGCATCATCCCTGCAGGTCGCGGCGCTTACAACTCAATGCGTCTGGAAAAGGGTTACCGCTCATACGGCACTGACATGATGAGCGATCACAACCCACACGAAGCAGGCTTAGCATTTGCAGTTCGTAAGGGCGGTGGCTTTAAAGGCGCCGAAGCATTTGAAGCAATCGACCCAACAGCGATCAAGCAAAAGCTAGTTACTTTGATTTTTGAAAATCAAGAACATGTGACTCTTGGCAAAGAAGCCGTCTATTTAAATGGCAAGCCAATTGGTTACACCACATCAAGTAATTATGGTCACCGTATTGGTAAGCCACTGGCCTATGCCTGGTTACCAATCGAAGCCTCAACACTTGGCACCAAGGTCGAAGTGCAATACTTTGATCAGTTCTACCCAGCTGTTGTCAGCGAAGATGTTCAATTCGACGCTGGCATGACCAGATTGAAGTCCTAAAATGACGATTACTCGCAGACGAACAGTTGAATTACCTGAGCATCCAGATTTTCTTTGGGCGCATAAAGCGCCAAAGAAGTCATACGATGCGATCATCATCGGTGGTGGCGGTCACGGTTTAGCAACCGCTTACTACCTAGCCAAGCTACACGGCATGACAAATATTGCTGTGCTTGAAAAAGGTTGGCTAGCTGGTGGCAACATGGCCCGTAACACCACAATCATTCGTTCAAATTACCTTTGGGATGAGTCAGAAGGTATTTACGAACATTCCCTAAAACTTTGGGAAGGGCTGCAAGAAGACGTCGGCTATGAGATGTTCTTCTCACAGCGCGGCGTTATGACTCTTGCCCACAGCGTGAGCGATGTTCGAACCAAAATGCGTAACTACTACGCAAATGGTGTTGCCGACATTGATAGCGAATGGTTAACTCCACAAGAAGTTAAGAAGATCGCGCCAATCGTTAACATCAGCGAAGACATTCGTTACCCAGTTATGGGCGCCACTTACCAACCACGTGGTGGCATCGCAAAGCACGACTGGGTTGCTTGGGGTTATGCCAAGGCTGCTGGTGACATGGGCGTTGACATCATTCAAAACTGTGAAGTTACTGGCATCAAAGTCCAAGATGGTCGCGTTGTCGGTGTTGAAACCAATCAAGGCGATGTTTTAGCAAACAAAGTTGCACTGGTTGGCGCTGGTCACTCATCAGTGCTTGCTGAAATGGCTGGCTTTAAGATTCCAGTTCAATCACGTCCACTTCAGGCACTTGTTTCAGAACTACTTGAACAAGTTTTAGACACAGTGATCATGTCTGGCATGGTTCACGTTTATGTGAGTCAAGCTCACAAGGGCGAATTAGTTATGGGCGCAGGAACTGATGCTTATAACTCATACGCTCAGCGCGGTGGCTTCCATGTAATTGAACATCAGTTATCTGCTGCAGTTGAACTGTTCCCAATTTTTGAACGAGCTCACCTACTTCGCACATGGGGTGGAATTGTTGATACAACTCCAGATGCATCGCCAATTATTGGATTAACTCCAGTAGACAACCTTTACCTGAACTGCGGTTGGGGTACTGGTGGTTTCAAGGGAACACCAGGATCTGGTTGGGTTATGGCTCACACCATTGCAACTGGTGAACCACACGAACTAAATAAGGGTTACACCCTTGAACGTTTCACTACTGGCCATCTAATCGACGAGCACGGCGCAGCCGGCGTGGCTCACTAAGGAGAACTTGCGATGTTACATATTCCATGTCCTTGGTGCGGACCAAGAGATGAAACTGAATTCCACTACGGCCACGAAGCGGGCGTTGCTTACCCAGAAGAGCGCGAATTAATAAGCGATGAGCAATGGGGGAAGTATGTTTTCTTCCGCGCTAATCCAAAAGGCTGGCACGCTGAACGTTGGGTTCACAGTGCAGGCTGTCGCCGCTGGTTCAACGTTTGGCGTAACACTATTACCCATGAATTTGGACCAACATACAAACCATTCGAACCACAACCGAAGAAGCCAGCATGAGTAAAGTGAAATTTAAATTTGATGGCAAGAAATACAAAGGCCGTAAAGGTGACTCGTTAGCCACTGCCCTACTTCGCAATGGCATCGTTCACTTCACAGATTCGGCATACCGCGATCGCCCACGTGGCATTATCGGGCTTGGTCATGAAGAGGCAAATGCACTTGTGCACGTTGACTCAGGTGCTGGCGAACCGATGTATCCAGCAACTGTGCTTCCGATCACTGATGGTTTAGTTGTTCGCTCGCTTTCAGGTGTTGGCGATCTTCCAGATACTCGCGACAAGTCACGTTATGACAAGAAATACCGTCACGTTGATGTTGTTGTGGTTGGCGCTGGCACCGCAGGGTTGAAAGCAGCTGGCGAACAAGCTCGAGCTGGCAAAGATGTTGTGATTTGCGATGAACAAGATCGTCCAGGTGGACACTTAGTTCACCTGGGTCAAGATGTTCCAACCGATTTACTTGCTGTGCTTGATATGCCAAATGTCACTTACTTACCTCGCACAATTGTTCATGGCCTATACGACCAGGGTTACAGCGTTGCAAGCGAACGTCGCACTGATCACCTTGATAGTGAAGTTCACAAGAAGAAAGCACGTATGCGCACTTGGCATTTCCGTGCCGAAAAAACAATTTTGGCAACTGGTGCTTACCAACGTCATCTTGTGTTTGCGAACAACGATCTTCCAGGCATCATGCTTTCGCATGCAGCTGCAACATATGTTGCTCGTGATGGCGTAGACGTTTTCAAAACTGCAGTTGTGGTGACCGTTGATAATCAGGGTTACCGCGATGCAGTCCGTCTGCATAATGCTGGCGTGCAAGTTCTGGCAATCGCAGATTGTCGCCAAAGTGCATCAGGTCCATCTGTAGATGCAGCAAAAGCACTTGGCATAACAATTATGAATGGCAAGACCGCAGTGGATGCTTGCATCAAGGAAAAGAAGAAGACGGTTAAGTGCGTTGAAATTGGAAACCTTGATGGCACCGATTCAACTTGTATTGAAACTGACTTAGTTGCAGTTTCTGGCGGTTGGACTCCAACAGTTCACCTGGGAACTTACATTGGTGTGAAACCAAAATGGGATGCATCACTTGCTGCATTCACTTTCGGTGGCGTTAGCAACCAGTGGCTATCTTCGGTTGGCATGGTTGCCGGTGATTTTGGTGGCGATGATTCCCCAGCAATTTTCTTTGGTCCCCAGCAATCTGAAACCCAAGCACTTGATGCGTTTGTTGATTTCCAACGTGATGCAACTTTGCGTGATGTTCGACGCGCAATCAAAGCTGGTATGCAAAGTATCGAACACGTAAAGCGTTACACCGCAATTGGTACTGCTCATGATCAAGGTAAGACAAGTGGCACTATCACTATGGGGCTTATCGGCGCAGCACTTGGTAAGCAGCCAGATGAAATTGGTTCACTTACTTTCCGCTCACCATTTGTTCCGGTTCCATTTGCCTCCCTTGCTGGCCGCGAACGTGGAAAGTTAGCTGATCCAGTTCGTCGCACACCTATTCACGCTTTGCATGAAGCAGCAGGCGCGCCTATGGAAGATGTCGGCCAATGGAAACGTCCTTGGTTCTTCCCAAAGGGCAAAGAGGATATGCATGCTGCAGTACTTCGTGAATGCGCTGCTGTTCGTGATGGCGTAGGTGTGATGGATGCTTCAACACTTGGAAAGATTGATATCCAAGGACCTGATGCTGCAGAATTCCTAGACCGCGTTTACACCAATATGTTTAGTTCGCTAAAAGTTGGCCAAAGCCGTTATGGGTTTATGTGTGGCATTGATGGCATGGTCTTTGATGACGGTGTGACAACACGTCTTGGGGAAAACCATTTCCTAATGACCACAACAACCGGTGGCGCTGCCAAGGTTTTGGACTGGTTAGAAGAATGGCTTTACACCGAATGGCCAGACCTAAAGGTTTACTGCACATCTGTAACTGAACACATTTCTACTGTTGCAATCGTTGGCCCTAAGTCGCGTAACTTAATTGCCAAACTTTCACCAGGACTAGATGCCTCAAATGAAGCATTTGGTTTCATGGAAAATAAATACGCTGATGTTGCTGGAATTCCTGCTCGCATCGCTCGTATTTCTTTCAGCGGTGAATTAGCGTACGAAATCAACGTTGAAGCTTGGTATGGCGCCCACATTTGGGAAGCAGTAATGCGCGAAGGTAAAGAATTCGGTATTACTCCATACGGAACTGAAACTATGCACGTACTGCGCGCCGAAAAGGGTTATGTGATCCTTGGCCAAGATACCGATGGAACTCAAACCCCGATGGATCTTGGTATGGATTGGATTGTTTCCAAGAAGAAAGATTTCATTGGCAAACGTTCATTTACTCGAAGTGACACTGCCCGTGCTGGACGACACCAATTAGTTGGTTTCATGCCAATTGATGGAAGTGAAGTTATTCCAGAAGGTGCTTACGTGGTCGAAGCTAGCAATGCTGGCCAAAAGCCACCTGTTAAGCATGTTGGTTATGTAACCAGCTCTTACATGTCAGCAGCCCTTGGCAGATCATTTGCCATGGGCATGCTGGCTAACGGTCAAGCCCGTCACGGTGAAGAAGTTGCAATACCGCTTCGCGGAAAAGTGATTATGGCAAAAGTGACTGAACCACTTTTCTTTGACAAGGAGAACACTCGTCGTGACGGTTAAAGTATTGAAGGGCGCGAAGAGCCCTCTTAATGGCGCATCTCATGGTGACAAGTCATCAATCAAGATGGAAGAAATCCCATTCACCCCGATGTGGGATCTTCGGGTAGATCCAAACTCATCTGCGTTTAGCGCAGTGAACGCAGCTCTTGGAATGACTTTGCCAACAACTGTTGGCAAAGTAGCTAGAGTTAATGCAACTTGCTTGGGTCAGTCAGGTTATGACAAAGATGCCAAAGGTCTATCAGCACTTTGCCTTGGACCGGATCAATGGTTACTAACTGGCACTGCAGATGCAATGGAACTTCTTGAACATGTTCGGGCAATTCATCACATTTCGATTGTTGATGTCAGCGGACAGCGGACCAAGATCGAAGTTTATGGACCAAAGTCGGTTGAAGTTCTAGAACATGTGTGGGAACAAGATCTACGCAATAAGAACTTTGGGATCGATAGTTGCACTCAAGGCATTATGTTCCGCACCCCAGTCATAATGTGGTACTGCTGCACAGACTGCTACATCCTGTTTGTTCGTAGTTCATTTGCCGAGCATCTGTGGGCAGCCCTGACTGACG
>JBDLPR010000087.1:0-4725 GCA_039800985.1 Actinomycetota bacterium
AACAACGGAATAAAAATTAAACACCGTTCGCTTTGTGAAAAATAGCCAAGGAACCCAACCAGCAATAAAAGCTGCGATTATCGGAAGAGCAGCTGAGAACCTTCGATTAATTGCAAATGCCAACATCAGAATTAAAGCCAAAATACCAACCCACCAAATAAGTGGATTGCCAAGTGGGATCACTTCTTGTGAACATGAAGCACTTCCACAGGTATTGGCAGTTTCATAAAAGAAACTTGTTGGACGAATCATTAATGGCCAACCCCAAGGGTTCGCTTGGTAACTATGAGACGTGGTCAATGTTGTGTGAAAATGCCACATGTCCTTGTGGTAATTAATCAAACTGGCAATGCTGTCTGGAAGTATCCCGGTGTAATTGCTAGCACCCCAATTTCTTCCCCAGCCATCGGTTGATAAAAACCAACCAATCCAACTTGAGATATAAATAAAAATAATTGTCAACGGCATTAGCAAAGCTGGAACGAAATCTTTCACAAACCAATTGGCGCAATCATCTTCTTTATCTCGTCTTTTGAAATCCCAAAAGAGCATCAAGCCACCAAAAATGGCTGCGAAATAAAGCCCACTCCATTTGGTGGAAACAGCTAATCCAAGGAATAGCACCATTAACCAACGCCAATATCTTGGTGATGCGTTCGAGTGCCGATCTCGATCAATAATTAATGCCCCAAAAGCACAAAGCACAAAAAAACTAAGGCTGGTATCAAGAAGGGCAGTGCGGCTCATGGCGATGTGTAAACCATCTAAAGCCAATAAGAATCCGGCAAGTGTTCCAATGAAATTTGAATTCGTTAATCGCCTAGCAATACGAGCAGTCAACAAGACAGAAAGTATTCCAAGCAAGGCAACTGCGATGCGCCAGCCAAAAGGTGTGGCACCGAAGATTGCCTCCCCACTTGCGATCACCCATTTACCTATTGGCGGGTGGACTACGTAAGCACCTTCATTTTGAAAGATATCTAGATAGTTGCGGCCATCTGATGCCAGCAACATTTCATTTGCACCTTCAACAAATTTCTTCTCAACGCCAAAATTCAAAAGACTTAAAGCGTCTTTGGCGTAATAAGTTTCATCAAAAACTAAAGCATGCGGGGTACCCAGGTTGGGTAATCGAAGCAGCGCAGCAAGACCAGTGGCCGCAAGCGGGCCGCGCCATCCAGCCCAGCCAGCATTCGCTGGTTGCTTGATATCTAAATCAAAATCTTGATTGGAATCAGATGTATCAACGGCTTCTTGGAACGTCACCATCTAAAGTTACCGAACTTCCTAGGCATGAGGGATGATTGTCAGGTGAGTGGGCAATTAATACTGGCGGCAACACCTATTGGCAATGTTGCTGATAGTTCTGCACGTCTTCGCCAAGCGCTAACCAAAGCCCAAGTTATTGCTGCCGAAGATTCCAGGCGAGCAAAACGCCTTATTCAAGATTTAGATATAAATACCAATGCTCAAATCTGGTCTTTTTATGACGCGGTTGAAGATGCGAAGTCACCTGAACTTGTTGATCGAGTAATTGCTGGTGACACAGTTGTAGTTATTTCAGATGCGGGAATGCCTACGGTTTCAGATCCAGGTTATCGAATCGTTCAAGAAGCAATTGCTAAAGGTGTGAAAGTTTCAGTTATCCCAGGTCCAAGTGCTGTATTAACGGCGCTAGCAATTAGTGGTCTTGCGGTTGATCGATTTAGTTTTGAAGGATTCTTGCCTCGAAAATCAGGCGAGCGCAGGAAATTTTTAGCAGAACTAAGTGGCGATACTCGAACAATGGTTTTCTTTGAAGCACCGCACAGGCTACGTGAATCATTGGAAGATTTCGCAGAAGTTTTCGGATCCGATCGCCATGCTGTTATTTGCCGAGAATTAACAAAGACGTATGAGGAAATTATCCGTGGAAGCTTTGCTGAACTTCTAAGTTGGGCGGAACGAGAGATACTTGGCGAGATAACACTTGTGGTTGCTGGAAGCCCAGCAATTCTTGAGACCACAGCCGAAGACTGGGTTAATCAAGTTGCCACTCGGGTAAAGCTTGGTGTCTCACAGCGTGATGCCATCGCAGAAGTTGCCAAAGAACTTCGTGTGCCTAAGCGTGATGTTTATGACGCTGTCTTAGCCAGTAAAGAATAATCACCCGTAATTTATAGTTCTTAAATTCCAATAGAATTTCGGTTATGGCTGGGGCAACTGATAAAGCGTTTTATTTAACAACGCCTATTTATTATGTGAATGACGCCCCACATATTGGTCATGCTTACACAACTGTTGCTGGCGATGTACTAACCCGCTGGCACCGCCTAGCTGGTGAAAAAGTTTGGTTCCTAACTGGAACTGACGAACACGGTCAAAAAGTGATGCGTTCAGCCCAGGCAAATAATGTTGCCCCACAAGTTTGGGCAGATAACTTAGTTAACAATTCATGGTTGCCAGTGCTTGATGTCATAAATGCTGCAAATGACGATTTCATTCGCACCACACAACCTCGTCACACTGAGCGCGTGCAGGCCTACCTTTCAAAGCTAAAAGACTTAGGTTTTATTTACGAAGGATCCTATGAGGGTCCATATTGTGTTGGCTGTGAAGAATTCAAACTTCCTGGCGACTTAGTTGAAGGTGAAGGTGGCGCTCAGCTTTGCCCAATTCACTCAAAACCTGTCGAAACTGTCAGTGAAACTAACTGGTTCTTTAAACTTTCAGCTTTTGCTGATCAATTAATCGCCCATTACGAAAAGAATCCAAAAGCGGTTCAACCAGAATCTGCTTATAACGAAGTGATGTCTTTTCTTCGTTCTGGATTACAAGACTTATCTATTTCAAGATCAACTTTTGACTGGGGAATTAAAGTTCCTTGGGACCAATCCCAAGTTGTTTACGTTTGGTTTGATGCACTACTTAATTACGCCACAGCTGTTGGATTAGGGGATGATCCAGCATCTGAAGGTGGAAAGAAATTTGCTAGCACTTGGCCAGCAGATGTGCATTTAGTTGGCAAAGACATATTGCGCTTCCACGCAATTATCTGGCCAGCAATGTTGTTAGCAGGTGGCTTGCCACTTCCAGGTTGTGTGTTCGCTCATGGCTGGCTTCTTGTTGGTGGCGAAAAAATGAGTAAGAGCAAGCTAACCGGTATTTCACCGCAAAGCATTGTTGATTTAGTTGGCAGCGATGCCTTCCGCTATTACTTCATGCGCGCAATTATTTTTGGACAAGATGGAAACTTCTCATGGGAAGACCTATCTGCTCGCTACACCTCAGAACTTGCAAATGGCCTTGGAAACTTAGCTAGCCGTGCTCAAGCAATGGTCGGCAAATATTTCGATGGCAAACTTCCTGCAGCCGGAACTTTAACCGGCGCTGATCAAGCAATTGTTGATCAATTAGCCGAAACGGCAAAAGTTATCGACAATGCGATTCGCAACTTTGATTTCCAGGGTGGAATTCTTTCAGTTAAAGAATTTATTGATGCAGTGAATCTTTATGTGACTGAGCAAGAGCCATGGGTTGTGGCAAAAGATGAATCTCAAAAAGAACGACTTGCCACAATCCTTAACACAATCTGTGAATCACTTCGCGCTATTGCTGTTTTGTATCAACCGATTATGCCTAAATCAATGACCCAACTTTGGTCAGAAATTGGCGCTGTTGAATCTGGGCTTAACCAAAGCTTTGCTGGTGTTCAAAAGTGGGGACAGTTAAAACCTGGGGTAACAATTACAAAGGGCGAAACAATGTTCCCAAGAATTGAAGAACCAGAAACTATCTAAGGCGCATCAAGCGTTTCTTTAATTAAGTTTGCAAATGCTTGCCCACCAGTTTTGGTTAAGTGAACCCCATCTGGCCCAAAGTACTTTCGCTTGCCATTGGCGGTAGCTGCCCAATCGGCAATGCGCACATTCGTATAAAGCGGCGCAAGCTCAGCGATCATGGCATTACTTGCCTTCATCCATTTACGTGGAACTTTTACATTCACCACAACCACACGACGGCGATCACTTAAAGCTTGCAAAATAGGTTCAAGGTCTTTGCGGGTAACAACGCCATTTGTTCCCATGTGGATCACAACATCATTGCCAAGACGCTGTTCTTTTCGACGCAATTCAATTCGCTCGGCAATCACAGCTGGTTGACGGGCAATCTCAGCATCGATTGCGATGTCGCCAAGGGTTGCTTGGAGAGATGTTAGTGCTGAAAGCACAACTGAGTCACCGAACACAATTGTTGAGTTAGCAGCGCGCTGAATCTCTTCTGGTGTTGGAGCTTTGGCATCAGCATCGGCCGGCAAAGAAATAACAGGCTCAGGAGTGGCTTGTGTTGGTGCGGGTTCAGGTGATGAAGTTGGATCTTGATCAACTGCCGTAATACCACCAAGCCCAATTAGATTTTCAGCATTGGCTACTGGAGCTCGATACATTCCAAATAACGCCGTCACTAAAACTGCAGTTCCAAGAACAGCTGAAATAAATTGGGGGATTGTTGGTTTTGGAATTCCAATCTCACGCCACTTGGCAATCGTTTTGCCAATCGCTCCTTTTCTGATTGGCAATTCAATAAAGCGATATGACAGATCCGATATCAGAAAAACTAAAACGAAACGAACCAAAGTGTTTAAGTTTTCTGGCCAACTGGTATCGATGCCAGGTCTTAGCAACATAAAAATTGGCCAATGCCATATATAAATGCCATAGGAGCGCTCGCCAAACCAAACAAGTG
>JBDLPR010000088.1:0-6062 GCA_039800985.1 Actinomycetota bacterium
CATGGCACTGCGCCAACAATTCGAGCTATGCCATTTTGCAGATCAACTACTACGCCATCTTCTGCTACCACCACATTGTTTTTTGGCACGCCTGCTGAAACCGCTAATGCTGCATTAGCCCGCAGGTGACGCCATTCACCGTGAATTGGCATCACATTTTTAGGTTTGACGATGTTGTAGCAGTAAAGAAGTTCACCGGCTGCGGCGTGACCTGAAACGTGTACCAGCGCATTACCTTTATGAACTACTTTTGCTCCGTGGCGAGTGAGTTCATTAATAATTCGATTAACTGCGTTCTCGTTACCTGGAATTAGAGAAGACGCCAAGATGACTGTGTCATTTGAGCCCACTTCAATTGCGTGATCGCGATTGGCAATGCGCGATAACACTGCCATTGGTTCACCTTGAGAACCTGTGCAGATTAATACCGCGTGATCATCTGGCAGGTTAGCCATTTCATCCACGGTAATTAGCAGTCCATCTGGGATATGCAGGTATTCAAGCTCGCTAGCTACTGCCATGTTCTTGACCATGGATCTGCCCACAAAAGCGATTTTTCGACCATGTTCTGCAGCCACATTAATAATCTGTTGAACTCGGTGCACGTGGGATGCGAACGAAGCCACGATCACTCGCCCACTTGCCCGGCCGATCACGCTATCTAAAACCGGAACGATATCTTTTTCACTTGGCACAAACCCGGGCACTTCAGCGTTTGTTGAATCGACCATGAATAGATCAACCCCAGCATCGCCAAGACGGGCAAAAGTATTCAAGTCTGTTTTGCGACCATCAAGTGGAAGTTGGTCCATTTTGAAGTCGCCAGTCATTAAAACTGTGCCAGCTTCTGTTTTCACTGCAACAGCAAGCGCATCAGGGATCGAGTGGTTAACTGCAATAAATTCAAGATTGAATGGACCGATTTGAACACTTTGGCCTTCTTTAACCTGGCGAAGGCTTGGGTTCATTCGGTGTTCTTTTAATTTGTTTTCCATGAAAGCCAAAGTCAGCTGTGAACCGATCAGCGGAATGTCTTGACGTTCGCGAAGTAAATAAGGAACAGCACCAATGTGATCTTCGTGGCCATGGGTTAGCACAACTGCCTGGACATCAGCCATGCGCTCACGGATGTAATCAAAGTCCGGAAGGATTAAATCAACACCTGGTTGAGATTCCTCGGGAAATAAAACGCCGCAGTCAACAATTAATAATTTGCCGCCAAATTCCAGCACGGTCATATTTCGACCAATTTCACCAAGCCCACCAAGGGCCACAATGCGCATCGCGCCAGACGCTAATTGCGGTGGCGTGCCTAGTTCAGGATGAGCGTGGGTCACAGATTAAAACCGCCAGCTACCAAGTCAACGCGCAACTGATCACGCTGGGCTTGAGTTGCTGGAATCAAAGGAAGACGTAAGAAGCCACCACCTGGGCGACCGAGCATATCTAATGCTGCTTTAACCATGATGGCACCGCCAACACGAGTCATAATGCCTTCGGTGATTGGCACCATCCCCACATTGATTTTGCGAGCCGTTTCAAGATCGTTTGCGGCAACTGCTTCAACCATTGCTTTGTGGCGATCAGCAACGATGTGACCGGTCACGCTCACAACACCTGTTGAACCAATGGCTAGTAATGCCAGATTCAAGCTGTCATCACCTGAATAGTAAGCAAGATCAGATTTTGCCATCACAAGTGAGGCTGCCCATGGATCAGCTTTAGCATCTTTATTGGCAATGATCTTTGGATGATCCGCAAGCTTGATCATTGTTTCACTGCTAATTGCAATGCCGGCACGACCTGGAATGTCATAAACCATTACTGGAAGATCTGTGCTGTCAGCAACTGCATGCATATGCGCGATCACACCATCTTGCGGTGGCTTGTTGTAATAAGGAGTGACTACAAGCAGACCATCGGCGCCCGCTTTAGCGGCGTCTTTGGCTAGTAATACTGAGTGCGCAGTGTCGTTTGAGCCAGCGCCAGCAACGATCTTTGCCCGGTCACCCACAGCTGCAATAACCGTTTTTAAGATTTCAAGTTTTTCATGTTCATCGGTTGTTGGCGACTCGCCAGTTGTGCCATTAACAACTAAACCGTTATTGCCTAGATCAACTAAGTCATTTGCTAGCTGACCTAATGCTTCGTGATCAACCTTTGAACCATCTTTAGTAAACGGGGTAACTATGGCAGTTAATACTGTGCCGAATGCATTCTTTGCCGCCGCTGACATATACCTGTCTCTTTCCTTAAGGTGCGACTCTACCGTTAGCCACAAAAGCAGCGTGGGTTAACGGCATTAGTTCCTGGAAAACTTCTTCGTATTTTTCAGCGACCATTTCAATCTCACGCTGTGGGAAGGACGGGAAATGAGATCCTTCAGCTTTGCGACGAAGACTTAAGAAGTTCATCATTGCTCTTGCGTTCATCGTCACATAAGCAGATGAGTAAATAGTTAGTGGTAGAACAATTCGGGCTACTTCCCTAGCTACGCCAGCTTCAAGCATTCGTTCATATTGCTGGTAGGCAACTTTGCAAGATTCCTTGGTTGCATCAACCACAGTTTCAAACTGTTCTTTAGTGCCATCAACAAATTCGTAATGCCCAGTTTTGCCAATTTGAACTAATTTGCGGTTCTCATCTGGCACATAAAAGATCGGTTCAAGTTGCTTGTAACGACCTGATTCTTCGTTGTAACTTGCGATGCGGTGACGGAAATGTTCGCGCCACATAAAAATCGGTGCTTGTACAAAGAAAGTAAAGTTTGAGTGTTCAAATGGGCTACCGTGGCGGTCGCGCATTAAGTAATTAATTAGACCCTCAGATTGCTTTGGATCTTTAGTTAGGTCTTCGTGAGAACTGTCGCCCTTAGTTGATACACGCGCTGCCCAAATGACATCAGCATCTGAAGCGGCATGCTTGATTAATTCAACGGTTACATCACTGCGGAAGGTTATTTCTTGGCTCACAAAATAAAGACTATCGGCGGGCTAATTAGGCGCTTAGAGTAGGTTCGTCTTTCTTAGCCTTGGCAAATGGCTTGCCATCCACAGGCTTTAAGAAGGCATAAAGCACAATTGCCACATAGGCAACATAGGCAATTGCCTGAACCGAGGTCGTAGTTGCCTTGATGTTAAAGATGCCAGCGACCAAGGTGCTAAGTACTGAACCGTCGGTTAGCACTGAACTTAGGTTTATTAGGACATTGTCCTCACCTGGCAATAAGCCCACTTCTTGGAATTCATGAATGCCGTATGAAAGCACACCAGCAGCTACGAAAACTAAAAGCACGCCAGTTACGCGGAAGAATTTAGGCAAGTTCACACTTGCTGCCGATTCGTAGATTGCCCAGCCAAGCGCCACTGCTGTGCCAAGGCCAAGTAGCAACCCAACAATTGAAGTTGTCGCGCTTCCAGTTGCCTGGGAGGCGGCCCAGAAGAACACTGCAGTTTCAGCGCCTTCACGAATAACTGCCACAAATGCCATTAGTGCTACGGCTACCTGACCGCCACTTAAGGCTGCATCATCTAATCGGTTGCGAAGATCGGTTGAAATAGTTCTGGCAGATTTTTTCATCCAAAAGATCATCCAAGTTACGAAAACCACAGCAAGAAGCGAAACTGTTCCAGCAAAGATTGGTTCAAAAGATTCTTCTAATTCTTCAGAAATTGACTCAAGGATGTATGCCACAAAGACGCTTGCCACTACAGCAGCAACAACGCCGTAACTAACCCACTTAACTAGCGCTTCGCGATTTGTGCGTTTCACATATACGAGCAGAATGCTCACAACTAGTGCCGCTTCAAGACCCTCACGTAGGCCGATTAGGTAGTTTCCGAGCATCGCTTTTCCTGGTTAATTATGCAACCTTTTTGTTGCGTAATTCAAAGAATACATGCCAATCTCAGATCTGGCAATTCGGGGGTCTAATTAAACCCCCTATGGCAAGTAGAGTTCTTGCCATGCGTGCCACTGCCGGAGCCACTTGGGATCAAACTCGTTCTGAGATATCACGCAATGCATTAAGCATCGGTGTGGCCGTAGCTACCTATGGGGTTTCCTTTGGCGCACTTGGCACCACGACTGGACTTTCTGTTCTACAGACCTGCGCCCTATCTATTTTGATGTTTACTGGCGGCAGTCAGTTCGCCCTAGTTTCAACAATTGCTAGTGGCGGGTCTGGATTTTCGGCAGCCATGGCTGCAATCTTGCTTGGCACACGCAACACTGCATACTCAATGCGGATGACTCCGATTTTAAAAGCAAAAGGTGCCAAGCGACTTCTTGCTAGTCACTGGACTATCGACGAATCAACGGCGATGGGCCTTGCTCAAGATGAAACAACGTTTGAAGGAAAAGCTTCGCGCTTTGCATTCTGGTCCACAGGGCTGTCAGTTTTTGTGCTTTGGAACTTAGCCACATTAATTGGTGCATTAGCTGCCAATTCAATTGGTGACCCAAAAGCACTTGGATTAGATGCGGCGATTAGCGCAGGTTTATTTGCATTGGTTTACCCTCAAATTAAAAACAAGGGTCAACTTGTCGTCGCACTTGGCGGCGCCTTGGTTGCGCTATCTCTGGCAAGTTTTGTAATGCCTGGAATTCCAATTATCGCCTCTTCGATTGTGGCATTCATCGCTGGTTATATTTTCACCAACCGACCAAGTGGTGAAAAAATATGAGCGCGCTATGGATCACAGTTTTAGGTGCTTCACTTGGCTGTTACATTCTGAAACTAATCGGAGTTGTTATTCCAAAAAGTTTCCTGGAAAAACCATTAGTTTTTGAGATCACTCACCTGTTACCAATTGCACTCTTATCAGCAATCGTTGCAATCCAAACATTAGGTAATGGCCAAGGGTTATTACTTGATGCAAGACTTCCAGCACTTGGTGCTTCTTTAATTGCACTTCGCCTTAAAGCACCGTTTATTGCAGTTGTGCTGGTCGCTGCAATCGTTGCAGCATTGCTTCGCTATTTTGGCTTAGCTGCCTGATAAAGCTCAACTGAATGCTGCATTGCTTCGCGGGCAAGCTTTCTTTCGTTTAATTGGTCATAAGCAAGGGCAACTGAAAACCAATTAGCCCAGTTATCCATGTCATTTTTGGCACGCTCGATTGCTTGATCCAAAAATGTGCGCTTTTGTTCATCAGTGAAATCGTTTTTAGGAAGCAGGCTCTCGCTAATTTCTTGGCCCATCTCATGGCTAAGTTTTCCAAACTTGATTTCTCTAGCCACCAAAATAACGCCAAGCAATGGAAGAACTAATACTGAGACGCCAAGTGCTCGAACTGCTGGATCATCAACGAGTAATAAATCAAAACCACGCCAGGCAGCAAATACTAAATAAACTCCAAGGATCCCCGAAAGGATTAAGGCAACTCGTTTAGCCATTTGAAGTTATAGACCTAATAGCCCTTCAAGACCAAAAGTTACGCCTTTAGTTTCACTAATTTTACGAACTGCAAGAAGTACTCCAGGCATGAAAGATTCACGATCAAGCGAGTCGTGGCGAATGGTTAATGTTTCACCTGGTCCACCAAAAATAACTTCTTGGTGGGCAACTAAACCTTGAGCGCGAATACTGTGAACTGGAATGCCATCAACGACTGCGCCGCGAGCGCCATCGATTAGATCGCTTGTGGCATCTGGCATTGCAGCGCTATCTTTACGTGCTTTTGCGATTAATTCAGCTGTGCGACGGGCAGTGCCACTTGGGGCATCAACTTTGCGCGGGTGATGTAATTCAACAATTTCAACGCTGTCAAAGTATGGTGCGGCTTTGGCGGCAAACTGCATCATTAGAACTGCGCCAACTCCAAAGTTAGGCGCAATTAACACATTGCCAGATGACTTAGCGAAAAGGTCTTTTGCTTTGGCTAAGCGATCTTCAGTGAAACCAGTTGTGCCAACCACAGCATGAATGTTGTTGACAGCCAAAAATTCCAAGTTGCCCATAACTGCATCAGGAACGGTGAAATCAACAGCAACCTGAACTCCAGCAGTTACCAATTCTTGTAAGTTATCGCCTGCATCTAGAGCGCAAACTAGTTCTAAAT